>NZ_JBEZVK010000003.1:0-232639 GCF_040636955.1 Streptomyces sp. NPDC032472 | reverse complement strand
GCCCCACCACCCGCGGGGGGGTCTTATTCTCCCGCCCCGCCGGCGTTTGAGGCGAACCGGGTCCGGGCGGAGCCCGGTTTCGGGAAGGGGCGGGGTGGGGAACTGCTCCGCGCAGCGGCCAACCGCGCGGGCGGGGGAAACGGGTCGCGGGCCGGGGCCGCGGGCTGGCAGGGTGCGGGCATGGCACCGCTGTATGAGATACGGGCCGCGTATGACGGTCAGACCATCACCGTTTATCAGGCCTACGCGCCCGCCATCGCCGAACCGGCCCTCGCGGCGGGGCGGTTCGTGCCGCCGTTCTCCTTCCACCGCATGACCTGGATCAAGCCCTCGTTCCTCTGGCTGATGCACCGCAGCAACTGGGCCCGCAAGGCCGGCCAGGAGCGCATCCTGGCCGTCCGCATCACCCGCGAGGGGTGGGAGGAGGCCTTGGCGCAAGGAGTGTTGACCACCTCCGACCCCGCCGCCGTCGCCGCGGCCGCGGTGCACGTCCAGTGGGACCCGGAGCGGTCCCTGCGCGGGGCGGCGCTGAACCACTACAGCATCCAGGTCGGGATCGGTCGCGGGCTCATCCGCACCTTCGCCGAGGACTGGGTGGTCGAGCTGACGGACCTCACCGCCCGGGCCCGCAGGATCGGGGAGCTGGTGCAGTCGGGCCGCGCCGCGCAGGCGCAGCGGCTGCTGCCCCCGGAGCGGCCCTACCCGTTCAGCAGGGCGGCGACGTCCGATGTCGTACGGACGTCGCCGAAGCTGCGGTAGACCGTGGTCAGGGCGGCGTTGTGCGCGGCGTCGCTGCGGGTGGCGCTCGCGTCGGCGACCAGCACCGTGCGGTAGCCCAGCGTCGCGGCGTCGCGTGCGGTGCCCTCCACGCAGACGTCGGTGACCAGCCCGCACACGACGACCGTGTCGATGCCGCGCTCCTGGAGCAGCCCGGGCAGCGGGCAGCGGCCGGGGAAGAACGCGGAAGGCGCGCTCTTCTCCACGACCAGGTCGTCGGCGGCCGGGACCAGCCCCGGCGCCAGCCGGTCCGCGGGCCCGCCGGTGCCGCCGGCGCGCCGGTAGGCCTCGGCGGTGGAGTGACCGTAGAACTCCACCGCCCAGGGCTCGGGCTCCGCCGCCACGGCCGGGAGGACCCAGGCCACCGTGCCGGCGGCGGCCCGTACGGCCTGCGCGAGGTGGTGGACCTGCGGCACGATGCCGGGGGCGTACGGGCTGCCCTCCACGAAGAAGCGCACCATGTCGACCACGACGAGGGCCGTCCGCCGCCCGGACAGGCGTCCGTAGGCGTGGCGGCGGCCCCGCCGCTGCTCGTGGCGCGCGTACTCGCGCGGGTCGATCCGCCAGTCGTGCACGGATCAGATCGTAAGGACGATCTTGCCGGTGGTGTGCTTCGACTCGCTCAGCTCGTGCGCCTTGCGGACCTCCTCCAGGGGGAAGGTCTCGGCGATCAGCGGGCGCAGGCGGCCCGCGTCGACCAGGGCGGCGAGCTGCGCGAGGTCGGCGTGGTCGGGGGCCACGTTGACCGTGGCGCCGCGCACGCCGAGCGCCTCGGCCTTGGCCTTGATCTCCGCCTCCGCGAGCGGGTTGGTCGCGCCGACGTAGATGCCGCCGGGGCGCAGGACGCGCAGCGAGCGCTCCTCGTAGTCGCCGCCGATCAGGTCGAAGACGACGTCGATGTCGACGTCCTTGACCGCCTCGGCGAAGTCCTCGGCCGTGTAGTCGATGAGCTCGTCGGCGCCCAGCTCGCGCAGCACCTCGTGCTTGGCGGCGCTGGCGGTGCCGATCACGTACGCGCCGCGGGCCTTGGCGATCTGCACGGCGAGGTGGCCGACGCCGCCGGCCGCCGCGTGGACCAGCACCTTCTGGCCGGGCTGGACGTCCGCTGCGGTCACCAGGGCCTGCCAGGCCGTCAGACCGGCCAGCGGCAGGGCGGCCGCCTTGACGTGGTCCAGGGACTGCGGCTTGGGCGCGAAGTGGCGGGCGGACGCGGCGACGTACTCGGAGTACGCGGCGGCCTCGTTCGGGAAGGAGGGCAGGCCGAAGACCTCGTCGCCGACCTTGAAGCGGTTCTCGCCGGGCGAGACGGCCACGACGACACCGGAGACGTCCCAGCCGACCCCGAACGGCGGGGTGAGCCACAGACCGTATTCGCGGATCTTCCAGTCGATCGGATTCACACCGGCCGCATGCGTCTTTACCAGAATTTCCGAGGCATTGGGCGTGGGAATCGGGGAATCTGTCAGGTTGAGGACTTCACTGGTGCCGAGGGTTTCCTGGCGTACCGAGCGCATGGTTTCTGTCATGCGCCGCATCATAGGCAATGGGAAAGACAACTCCCCGTCTGTATTTGGCCATTCCTGTCAGGTGGGGTGACCTGACAGAAGGGCGGGGGAATTCTTTCTGCTTCGCAGAACACCGCTCGATGCTGTGCCATATGACTCAGCTGCGATCACTTGGTTCGGCCGGCCCCGAGGTTTCCGCCCTCGGTCTCGGCCTGATGTCCATGTCCGACTTCTACGGCCCCGCCGACCGGGCCGAGGGAGTCGCCACCGCGCACGCCGCCATCGACGCCGGCATCACCCTGCTCGACACCGGTGACTTCTACGGCAGCGGCCACAACGAGCTCCTCCTGCGCGAGGTGCTGCAGAGCCACGACCGCGAGCAGCTCACCCTCAGCGTCAAGTTCGGCGTCCTGCGCGATCCGGCCGGCGGGATCCTCGGCGTCGACAACCGCCCCGAGGCGGTCAAGAACTCCCTGGCCCAGACGCTGCAGCGGCTCGGCACCGACTACGTGGACGTCTACCGCCCGGCGCGCCTGGACCCGAACGTGCCGATCGAGGAGACCATCGGCGCCATCAAGGAGTGCATCGAGGCCGGCTGGGTCCGCCACATCGGCCTGTCCGAGATCGGCGCCGAGACCCTGCGCCGGGCCTCCGCCGTGCACCCCATCGCCGACCTCCAGATCGAGTACTCGCTGCTCTCCCGCGCCATCGAGGACGAGATCCTGCCGACGGCGCGCGAGCTCGGCACGGCCGTCACCGCGTACGGGGTCCTCGCCCGCGGTCTGCTGTCGGGCCGCTGGAACCACCAGCGGGCCACCGCGAAGGACGACGGCCGCAGCAACTTCCCGCGCTTCAGCGGCGAGAACCTCGACCGCAACCTCCAGCTGGTCGCCGCCCTCGGCAAGGTAGCCGAGGCCAAGGGCGTCACCACCTCGCAGCTCGCGATCGGCTGGGCGATGGCCCAGGGCGCCGACATCGTCCCCGTCGTCGGCTCGCGGCGCCGCGAGCAGCTCACCGAGGCCCTCGGCGCGCTGTCGCTGGAGCTGACCGCCGAGGACGTCGCCGAGATCGAGCGCGCCGTCCCGGCCGAGGACGTCGCCGGCACGCGCTTCGACGCCGAGGGCATGGCCATGCTCGACAGCGAGAAGAAGTCGGGCACCTCCGGTCGCGGGCAGGCGGGCTGAGCATGGCCGACAACGGCAGCATCGGCAGCCCCGCCCAGTGGCAGGCCGACCGGCTCGACGTCCAGGCCTACCTCGACCGCCTGGGCATCACCGGGCCCCTGGAGCCGACCGCGGAGACCCTGCGCCGGCTGCACCGGGCGCACGCCCTGACCATCCCGTTCGAGAACCTCGACATCCTGCTGGGCCGGGGCATCGACCTCGACGTGGACGCGATGCAGGACAAGCTGCTGCGCCGGCGGCGCGGCGGCTACTGCTACGAGCACAACATGCTCTTCGCGATCCTGCTGGAGCGGCTCGGGTACGAGGTGACCCGCCTGTACGCCCGCCCGCTGCTGAACGCGCCCAAGCCGCTGCCGCGCACCCACCTGGTGCTGAGCGTGGCCGTCGGCGACGAGACGTACCTCGCCGACGTCGGCTTCGGCGACGAGGGCCCGCTGGAGCCGCTCCTCGTCGCCGACGGCACCGTCTCCGACCAGGGCGGCTGGGTGTACCGGCTGGCGCGGGTGCAGGGCACGGACAAGGAGTGGGTGCTCTCGCTGCGGCGGGAGGACGACTGGTTCCCCCTGTACTGGTACACCACCACCCCCCACCACCACATCGACTGCGTGGTGGCGAACTGGTACATCTCCACCCACTCCCACTCGCCGTTCACCGGCCGGGTCTTCCTGGAGGACATCGCCGAGGACCGGCGGCTCAACCTCAACCACCGCAAGCTGACGCTGACCCGGTCCGACGGCAGCACCGAGGTCCGGTACGTGGTGGACGAGGAGGTCCGCGAGCTGCTGGACCGGCAGTTCGGGATCGAGCTGACGGAGGACGAGGCCGAGGTCGTCATCGCGGCGCTCCCGGAGCCCGAGGACTCCTGACCCGTCTGCAGGGGCACGTTGGTGCGCACCGGCCCGGTGCGCACCACGTGCCCCTTTTTTGCGTTGCAGCGGGCGGGGCCGCGCCGGGCCGGGCTGGGTCGCGCGGCGGCGGAAATGCCGTACGGGCCCGGCGGGGGGATCGCCGGGCCCGTACGGGGGCCTCACAGGGGGAAGGGAAGGCCGCAGGAAGGGTGGTGCGGTCAGCGGGGCTGGACGGCGATGCGGGTGGCCTTGCCGGTGGAGGCGCCGGAGGTCACGAAGGAGCCGTCCAGGTTGTTGATGGTGAAGGCGAAGTCGAAGTTCGCGGTGTTCTTGCCGGTCACCGTGATGTTGGCCTTGAAGGTGATGGTGGAGGCGGCCTTGCCGTCGGCGCCGATCAGGAAGGCGACGTCGGTGTCGGAGTAGGTGCCGCAGCCGGTCTGGCGCCACTCGCCGTGGGAGGCGGTCGTGGTGTTGTTCGGCGAGGTGAAGTTGACGACGCCGGCCGTGGCGGTGGCGCTGCCGTAGTAGCTGCCGAGGAAGGTCTCGTGGGTGTTGTCGTCGACGACCTTCCAGCTGCCCGGCAGGGTGTAGCAGGTGCTGCCGCCCTCGACGGCGGCGTTCGCGGAGCCCGTGACCGCCGTGGCGGTGGCCAGTGCGGCGACACCGGCGAGGACGCCGACCTTGATACGGGTGCTCTTGCGCATCTGAATCTCTCCCAGGAAATCGTCAATGGGGGCGGATTGCCGGGGCCGGCGTTTCGCGCGGCGGCTTCGATTTCCATGATGGCCCGCCGATTCGGCGGGAGGTATGGACCAGATTTCGATTCGTCAGGTCGGCCGGGTGCTTATGGTCCGGCCGAAAAAGGACCCCCGTGCCGCACGGGAATGCGTGCGGCACGGGGGCCTGGGATCCGGAAGAGGAGAGAAAGGGAAATCAGTCGATCTGCATGATGATGCGGACCGCCGGGTCCACGTCGGGCTGCTTCGGCATGACGCCGGCCTCCAGCACGATCCCGAAGTGCTCCTCGTACGCGGCGCGCAGGGCCGCGTCGTCCGCCAGCTCCACGGTCCGCGTGCCGTTCGCGTCGGTGAGGGTCAGCTCCCGGCCGTTGACGGTGGCGCGGCCGGACTCCTTCTGCATCGAGGCGATCAGGTTGTGCAGGAACACCGAGTCCGGTGCCGTGCGGTACCACCACAGGGTCGGGTAGAAGTCCTCGATCCGCACCGGCCGCTCGTCGAGCCGGTACTGGATGCCGCCGTCGAGCACGACCTGGATCCCGCCCTCCTCGGGCACGACCACCTCGAACTCGCCGTGCGGGTCCTTCTGCACCCCCTGCGGCCCGATCTCCAGCGGGAAGCGGCTGCCCTTGCCGAAGCCGACGTCGATCAGCCAGTCCTTGCCGTCCAGGTGGACGCGCAGCGCCAGGTGGCACAGCGGGGCGCCGAACTCGCCGCCGAGGAAGACCTGCCCGGCGAGGATCTCCACCGAGTAGCCGAGGGCCTGGAGCAGGTGCCCGAAGGAGGGGTTCAGCTCGTAGCAGCCGCCGCCGCGGCGCCGGCGCACGATCTTGTCGTGGAGGAAGTCGCGCTCCAGGCTCAGCTCGGCGCCCTCCACGTGGTAGTCGATGTTCTCGAAGGGCACCGAGAGCACGTGCCGCTCCTGGAGGTGCCGCAGCCCGTGGATGTCGGCCTTCTCCGGCCGCCGGGCGCCGATGCGCTCCAGGTACGCGTCCACCATCGCATCGCTGAGCATGTTGTCCGTCGTCTCCTCACTCGTCTCACTCGTCATGACGTCCACCCGCTCGGCGGGATGTTGTGGTTCACCCGGAACACGTTCTGCGGGTCGTAGGCGTCCTTGACGGCCACGAGCCGGGCGTACGTCTCCTCGTCGTACGCCGACCGCAGGTGCTCGGGGGTGCTCTCCAGGGCGCTGATGAAGCTCAGGAACGGGCCGCCGATGCGCCAGGGCCGCATCGTCTCCATCAGTCGCTCCTGGAACTCCCGTACGTCCTGGACGTGTTCGGGCCACACCGGCGCCCCCGCGAACAGCGTGTACGCGGTCTCGCGGTGCGGCAGTGCGTTGGGGTGCTCCGGCTGCCGGCCCAGGGCGCCGCCGAGGTGGCGCAGCTCGATGCCGGGGCGGACCGCGTCCGCGCCCTCCTTGATCAGCGGCACCAGGGTGTCGATCGCCGCGTCGTCGAGCTCCCGGATGCGGGTGGAGCGCTCGAAGTACACGGCCGGGACGGTCGGGTCCATGTTGATGTCGGCGACGTTCGTGTACGGCATGTCGGCGACGGTGTCGAGGACGGCCGGCACGATCGCGCGCAGCGGGCGCAGGAGTTCCTCGCCCTCCTCGTTCGAGCCGTTGAACGCGATCCGGATGTGCGCGAGGAAGCGCCCGCGGACCGGCTCGGGCAGTACGTCGATGTCGGGGAAGCGCATCACGGCGATCGAGGACTGCATGGCGTCCGGGACGGTGCGGGTCCAGTCCCGCCAGGTCCGCAGGATCTCCTCGATGTGCTCGCCGGGCAGGAACAGGCCGCCGCCGTAGAGCCGGGAGACCGGGAAGAGGCCGATCTCGATCGAGGTGACCACGCCGAAGTTGCCCTTGCCGCCGCGCAGCGCCCAGAACAGGTCCGGGTGGTCCTGGGGGGAGACGTGGCGCAGCTCGCCGTCGGCGGTGACGACGTCGGCGTTCTTGACGTGGTCGGCGCAGTAGCCGTACGAGCGGCCCAGCGGGCCGAGGCCGCCGCCGAGGGTGTACGAGACGACGCCGACGCCCGGGGAGGCCCCGTTGAGCGGGGCCAGGCCGAAGGCGGCGGCCTCCTGGATGACCCGGCTCCACTGGACGCCGGGCTCGACGCGGGCGGTGCGGCTGCGCGGGTCGATGCGTACGCCGGTGAGGTTGCGGGTGTTGATCAGGATCGCGCCGTCGGCGAGCCGGGCGACGCCGTGCCCGGTCGCCTGGACCGCGACCGGCAGGCCCGCGCGGGCGGCGAAGCGCACGGTGGCGATGACGTCGGCGGTGCCGTCGGCGAGGACGACGGCCGCGGGCCGGGACTCGGACAGGATCCGGTTGAACCCGAGCGTCTCCTCCTTGTACGCGTCGGTGCCGGGCAGCAGGAGCGGCCCGCGCAGCTCGGCGCCGAGCGCGGACAGGTCGGTGGGGGACACGGACGTTCCTTCCTGTAACGGGTGGCTCACGGGGCTGCCTTGGCAGGGGTGCGCAGGCTCGGGAGGGTGGCGGCGGTCAGCAGGACCACGGCGCCGCCGATCCAGGCGACGGTGGTCAGCTCGACGTTGTCGACGATGAGGCCGCCGACGAGCGCGCCGAGCGCGATGGAGAGGTTGAAGACGGACACCCACAGCGCGGAGGCCGCCTCCATCGCGTCGGGCGCGTACTTCAGCATCCAGGTCTGGAGGCTGACGGAGACGCCGCCGAAGGCCAGGCCCCACAGGACCAGCAGGGCGATGCCGCCGGCCTGGCTCTTGCCGAGCACCGGGAACAGCAGCATCGCGGCGGCCAGCGCGACGATGATGACGGTCATGGTGCGGCCCAGGTTCTTCGCGACGGCCGCCCCGGCGACGAAGTTGCCGACGATGCCGGCGACGCCGAAGCCGAGCAGCAGCACGCTGATCAGGTCCTCGTCGATGCCGGAGACCTGCTGGAGCATGGGGCTGACGTAGGTGTACGCGGCCAGGTGCCCGGTGACGATCAGGGCGGTGGCGATGATGCCGGCGCGCACGCCGCGGTTGCCGAACTGGCCGATCAGCTCGCGCACCCCGACGGGCTGGGTGGCGGGCAGCGGCGGCAGCAGCACCAGCAGGGCCACGAGGACCACGAAGGCGAGGACGCCGAGCGTGGCGAACGCGGTGCGCCAGCCGGCCAGTCCGCCGATCAGGGTGCCGGTGGGCACGCCGAGGACGTTGGCGGCGGCGACACCGCCGAAGATCAGCGCGGTGGCCCGCGGGATCGCGGCAGGCTGGACCAAGCGGAAGGCGAGGCCGCCCGCGATGGCCCAGAAGCCGCCGATGGTGATGCCGACCAGGATGCGGGAGGCGAGCAGGACGCCGAAGTTGGGTGCGAGCACGGTGATCGCGTTGGCGACGGCCATCACGGTCATCAGCGCGACCAGCAGGAAGCGGCGGTCCAGGCGGCCGACGAGCACCGGGATCAGCGGGGCGGACAGCGCGGCGACCAGGCCGGGCACCGTCACCATGAGGCCGGCGGTGCCCTCGGAGACGTCCAGGGCGGAGCCGACGGAGGTGAGCAGGCCGATGGGCAGCTGCTCGGCGGTGACCAGGGTGAAGATGCCGACGGCGACGGAGACCACCGCGAGCCAGCTCTTGAGGGAAGTGGGCTCGGCGGCGCCGGCCTCCGGCGGGGCCCCGGTCTCGGCGGGCGTTTCGAGTGTTGTCATGACAAGAACCTCATTCGTGTCTCACGGGGGCGGGCGGGGCAGCTCAGGGGCAGCTCAGGGGCGGGGCAGCTCAAGGGCGGGGGACCCAGCCGGACTCGTCCCAGAACCGCAGCTGCCGGGCCTTCGAGGTCGGCGCGATCCCGGCGATCCGCTCGCCGCCGAGGACCAGCGTGCTGGGGCGCTCCGGGTCGAAGACCGGCCACTCGGGGGCCGCGGGCGCGGCGGGGACCTCGCCGCGGGCGAACGCGGCCACCAGGTCCATGAAGGTCTCGGAGACGGCGCGCTCGGCCGGCCCGTCGTGGAACAGCGGCGTGGACGGCGGTACCGGGTAGGTGGCGGCGATGGCCTCGGTGTCGGCGTACGTGCCGAACAGGAACGGCGAGGTCGCCTCGTGCGGGGTGCCGTGGTGGGGGGCGCGCACCGGGTGCGCGAACTCCATCACGTACTGCGGGGTGCCCCCCTCGCGGGCGTGCCGCTCCGAGAGCCGCACGATCTGGTAGCGGAACAGGGCGTCGCCCCAGATCTCCGTCCACAGCGACAGCGGGTCCTGCGGCAGCCCGTCGGCCTCGGCGGCCTCGCGGTAGGCGGCCAGGCACGCGTCGACGAGCTCGTCGGTGACCTTGGCCGAGCCCTTGTCCAGGACGCCGCGCACGGCCTCGCGCAGTTCGGCCGCGTCGGTGGGGCGCGGGGTCGGGGTGGGCTGCGGCGGGCAGGGGCCGGTGTAGAAGGAGCCCTCGGTGCGGGTGTGGATCGCCATGATCGGCACGTCGGGGGTGGGGAGTTCCCAGTCGAACGCGGTCATCCGGCGGCCGTCGACGACCGGGCCGCGGAACTCGCGGCCGCTGCCGACCTCGCGCCCGCCGGGCAGGCCGCCGAACACCTCCTCCCAGGCCGCCGACAGCGCGGCCGCGGGCACCTCGCGCAGCCCCGCCACCGTCGTGCCGAGGCGGTCCGCGATGATCTCGTACGCCCGGCGGGAGTCGGCCGGGGTCAGCGAGGTGGACGGGTCCCACACGTGGCAGGCGCTGATCGGGACGATCCGCCGGATGATCGGCCGCAGTTCGGGCTGCAGCGCGAGCTGCCAGGTGCTGGCGCCGCCCGCGGAGGTGCCGGCGACGGTGATGTTGCCGGGGTCCCCGCCGAAGGCGGCGGCATTGGCGTGGACCCAGCGCAGCAGCGCCGCCTGGTCCTGCAGGCCCCAGTCGGCGAAGTCGCCGGTCTCCGGGTCGGCGTATTCCTCGTGGAGGCCGAACCCGAAGGCGCCGAGGCGGTAGTTGAAGGTGACGACGACCAGGTCGCCGCGGTCGGCGAGGCGCGCGCCGTCGTAGACGGGCAGGCTGCCGCCGCCGACCATCCAGCCGCCGCCGTGGATGTAGACCAGGACCGGGCGCAGGGTGTCCGGGGCGGTGCCGGGCGTCCAGACGTTGGCGTACAGGGAGTCCTCGGAGCTGCCGGGGATGATCGGCTGGAGCGACTCGGGGGCGAAGGCCTTGGCCTCGCGGACCCCGTTCCAGGGGGCGGGCGGGCGCGGCGAGGCGAAACGCAGCTTGCCGACCGGCGGGGCGGCGTACGGGATGCCGCGGAAGACCGACAGCCGGCCGGCGCGCTCACCGGCGATCACACCGGCGGTGGTGCGGGCCAGGACGTCGTCCCCGGGCTCCGGCGAAGGGCTGTGGTCGGCAGAAGGGGCCAGCACGTCGAATTCTCCGTCGTCATCGGCGGGCGGTCAGTCACACCGACTTTTCTGATGTGCAGCGTCGGATGACTCTGGACCATCCGATGCTGGTAACCGCGCGAGAAGGCGGCAAGCCGCTCGGCGGCACTGTGTCAGGTGCCGGATTATCCGTCAGATCGGCGGTCGGGCGAGGGGTGGCCGTGTATTTTCTTGCGGCGTATGCTGCCGGATTCGAATGCCTGGATACCCGCACCGCGGGAATGGCGCATGGCACATGACTGCACGGTCAAGGAGAATGCGATGCTGGACGAAGCGGAAGTGGCCGAATATCTCGACCGGATCGGCGCGAAGAGGCCCGCCGCCCCCGATCTCGAAGGGCTGCGCCACCTCCAGGAGCGGCACGTGCTGTCCGTTCCCTTCGAGAACATCGACTACCACCTGGGGCGCGAGATCCACCTCGGCGCGCAGGCCTTCGACAAGATCGTGCGGCAGCGCCGCGGCGGCGGCTGCTACGAGGTGAACTCGGCCTTCGGCGTGCTGCTGGCCTCCCTGGGGTACGCGGTCGAGGTGCTGCCCGGCCGGGTCCACCGCCCCGAGGGGCTGGGGCCTGCGATGTGCCACCTGGCGCTGCGCGTGACGCTGGACGGCGAGGCCTGGCTGGTCGACGCCGGCTTCGGCCGCAACAGCCGCCACCCGCTCCGGCTCCACGCCGCTGACCTGCAGGAAGACCCCCACGGCGGATACCTGGTCGCCCCTGCGCAGGATGCGGTCGGAGGCTTCGACGTGTCCCTCGACGGACGGCCCCTGTACCGGGTCGACGACCGCCCCTGCCGGCTGGAGGACTTCGGCCCCACCCTGTGGTGGTGGCGCAGCAGCCCCGACTCGCCCTTCCTCCAGGAGCTGTTCTGCTCACTGCCGCTCGCGGACGGCGGCCGCGTCACGCTGAAGGACAAGCGCCTGGTCAGGATCGAGGGCGGCGCACGCACGATCGAGAAGCCGGAGACGGAGCAGGCGCTCCTCGCCGCCTACCGCACGCATTTCGGCATGGACCTCGACGAACTCCCGAAAGGCGAGGGAGCGGGCCGCACGCTCGGCATCAGGCTGACCTGACGGATCGCGGGCAGTTGACGGACTCATCCGAATTACGTGGACCGGCTCCTGCGGCCCGGCGCACGATGCGAAGAGTACGGCGTAACTCCGTACCCGGAAGGAGCATTGTGTCCACCGTTGATCCCTTGCTGGAATTTCCAATCGACACCCAGCCGGACCCCGATGAATTCCTGCGCGCCGCCCTGCGGTGGCATTTCTCCCCGGAAACGGGTTCGCCGTTCTGGCTGGAGCGCGCGGGAAGCCTCGGATTCGACCCGCTGACCGACGTCGGCGGATTCGACGACCTGCGCCGGTTCCCGAACCTCGCCAACGAACTGCGCGACGTCCGGGCCGAGGACCTCATACCCCGCGGCTACGGCGACCGGCCCGACGTCGTGGGCGTCTACGAGAGCGGCGGCACCACCGGCGCCCCCAAGCGCATCGTCCTGCTCCAGGAGTGGCTGGAGCGCCTGCTGACCTGGAGCAGCGCCCAGCTGGACCGCCACGGCGTCCCGCAGGGCGTCAACTGGCTGGTTGTCGCCCCGACCGGGCCCCACATGGTCGGTGACGTGATCAAGCGGCAGACCGCCTTCCGCGGCGGTCTGGCCTTCACCGTCGACCTCGACCCGCGCTGGGTCAAGAAGCTCATCGCCGACGGCAAGGGCGCCGAGGCGGGAGCCTACGCCGAGCACATCGTCGACCAGGTCGCCTTCCTGCTCCAGACCCAGGACATCGGCGTCCTCATGTGCACCCCGCCGATCCTGGAGCGCCTCGCCCGGCGCGAGGACCTGGCCAAGCTCATCGACGAGAAGGTCAAGGCGATCAACTGGGTCGGCACCCAGATGGACGCCGACACCCGCTACCTGTACCGCACCGAGGTCTTCCCCAAGGCCCACCTGTACAGCGGGTACGGCTCGACGATGATCCTCGGCAACGCCAGCGAGCGCCCCGGCCTGACCGACGACGACCCGTGCATCTACGACCCGTTCGCCCCGCACATGGTCTTCGACGTGGTCGACCCCCAGACCCGCGAGACCGTCGCGTACGGCGAGCGCGGCCAGGTCGTCATGCACCACGTCAGCAAGGCGCTGTTCATGCCGAACAACCTCGAGCGCGACTACGCGACGCGCGTCCCCGCCCCCGAGGGCGTGTGGCAGATCGGCGACTCCGTCGCGGACATCGCCCCGGTCCAGGAGTTCGACAACGAGACGGTCATCGAGGGGGTGTACTAATGGGCGACGGCCTGATCACGCTCGACGCGCTCGGGCCCGCCGGACCCTTCCGCGCGCGCAAGCGCATGACGGTGACCGATGTGACGGGCGCACCCGTCGCAGAACTCAGCCTGGTCCCCAAGCTGTTCGTCACCCGCGCGATGGACGCCCTGCGCAAGGCCCGCACCATGCCGGCCGCCGAGCGCACCGAGGCCCTGGCCCGGGCCGGGCGGATCTTCGCCGAGGAGACCATCGACGGCCTGACGTTCGCCGAGTACGAGCGCACCGTCGCCCGCGTCTCGGGCGTGCCGATCGGCGTCGTGCAGGCGGCGACCGCCGCCATCATCGAGGCCACCGAGGTCGCGCCGGTCGCCGCGTACCAGGCCCGCCCGGTCGGCGCCGTGGACGACTGGCGCGCGGACGGCACCCGTTCCGGCAGCGCCGTGTGGACCCGCAAGGGCGACGTCTTCGCGGTGCACGCCGCCGGCAACCACCCCGGCCCGCACTCGCTGTGGGTCGAGGCCCTCGCCATGGGCTACCGGGTCGCCGTACGGCCCTCGCGCCGCGAGCCGTTCACCCCGCACCGCCTGATCTCCGCCCTGCGCGCGGCGGGCTTCGGCAACGACCAGGTCGTGCTGCTGCCCACCGACTACGAGGCGGCCGACGAGATCCTGCGCAGCGCCGACTACGGGCTCGTCTACGGCGGCGACGAGGTCGTCCGCAAGTACGCGGGCACCCGGGTGCTGCCCCAGGGCCCCGGCCGCTCGAAGATCCTCGTTCCGGCGGGCACCGACTGGCGCGACCACCTCGACACCATCGTCGACTCCATCAGCCACCAGGGCGGCGTGGCCTGCATCAACGCCACCACCGTGCTGGTCGACGGGGACCCGGCGCCGCTGGCCGACGCCATCGCCGAGCGGCTCGCGACCATCCCGAGCCTGCCGCCGCAGGACGAGAAGGCCGTGCTCGCGGTGCAGCCCGTGGAGGGCGCGCGCAAGCTGGAGAAGTTCCTGCTCGCCCGGGCCGCGGGGACCGTGGCCCACCTCGGCGGCGAGGGCATCGTGGAGGAGCTCGGCGACGGCAGCGCCGTACTGCGCCCCGCGGTGCACCGGCTGGAGCGGCCGGACGCCGACCAGGCCGGCATCGAACTGCCCTTCCCCTGCGTGTGGGTGGCCCCGTGGTCCCCGGCCGACGGGATCGGGCCGCTGCGCAACTCGCTGGTGCTGACCGCGTTCACGGACGACGAGGCGCTGATCGACGAGCTGCTCCAGGAGCCCACGATCAGCAACGTCTACCTGGGCGACCACCCGACCTACTGGATCCGGCCGGGCGTCCCGCACGACAGCTACCTCGGCGAGTTCCTGATGCGGACCAAGACCGTCATCCGCGACTGAACCGCCGGAACCGTTGCGGGCCGCGGCCGCCGACGCCCACCGCGGCCCGCAGCGGCGTACGCACACCCACGTCACGCCCCACGCGGCACGTCCCACCCACCGACCTCCCGAGAAGGGCACACCCGTCATGCCTGCCAAGGCCACGCACGACAGCGGAATCGGAATCGGAGGAGCCGGTCCCAGACCCGGCAAGCTCCCCAGACTCGACTCGCTGACCGGGCTGCGCTTTCCCGCGGCCCTCCTGGTCTTCCTCTTCCACGCCTCCCTCGGCGTCCCGTGGATCCGGCTCTTCGAGTCCGACGCGGCCAACGACGGGTTCGCGAAGTACGTCTCCCAGGCCGGCGCGCTCGGCGTCACCTTCTTCTTCGTCCTCAGCGGCTTCGTCCTGACGTGGTCGGCCCGTGAGAAGGACACCTTCCGCGCCTTCTGGCGCCGCCGCTTCGTGAAGATCTACCCCAACTACGTGATCACCTGGGCGCTCGCCCTGCTCACGTTCGCCGCCGTCATGACCAAGCCCTGGCAGGCCGTGGTCAACCTGCTGATGGTCCAGGTGTGGGTGCCCGACTTCGCGACCAACTTCAGCGTGGACCCGCCCAGCTGGTCCCTCGGCGCCGAAGCGATCTTCTACCTCTCCTTCCCGCTGCTCTACCTGCTCATCAAGAAGATCGATCCCGCCAAGCTGAAGTTCTGGATCGCCGGCACCATCGCCGCCGTCGTCCTCACGCCGACCCTGACCTACGCGGTCATCCCGGGCGGCGGGATGCAGATGCCCGGCGCCGACGGCACCTCGACCGTGCAGTACTGGTTCGCGTACGTCCTGCCGCCCGTGCGGCTGCTGGACTTCGCCCTCGGCATCCTCGTCGCGCGCGCCGTGATGGCCGGCCGCTGGCGCAACATCGGCATGACCTGGTCGGCGCTGCTGCTGGCCGTCAGCTACGCGGTCGCCATGAACGTGGAGCACCTGTACGGGCAGCGCGCGGTCACCCTGGTGCCGATCGTCCTGCTGATCGCGGCCGTCGCCTCGCGCGATGCGGAGAGCAGGCCGACGCCGTTCAACAACCGCTTCATGATCTGGCTCGGCGAGATCTCCTTCGCCTTCTACCTGCTGCACTACATCGTGCTGGCCTACTCCCGGGACCTCCTGGGCGACCGGCTCTTCTCCACCCCGGTCGGCATCGCCCTGATCGCCGCCCAGGCCGTGGTGGCCGTCCTCCTCTCCTGGGCCCTGTACGCCTGGGTCGAGGCCCCCCTGACCCGCCGCTTCTCGACGTCCCGCAAGGCGAAGGCGGCCCGGGCCGCCGCAGCGGCCACAGCCGCCACCCCGGCCTCCGCGACGGCGGACCCCGCCAAGCTCGCCGAAAAGGTCTGACCCGGCCCACCACGAGCCGTACGCCCCCAAGCGCCGGGCCCCCGCCCCCCACCCGGGACGGGGGCTCCGCCCTTCCTGCTGGTTGACAGCACCGGCTGTTAGGGTTCCCAAAGGCGTGAAACGGGGGCGATGAACATGGCATCCGATGCTGATCTCCAGGTGGCCGAAGGCGACTTGACGAAGCTCGCCGACGACATGGACACGATGCAGCGCCATCTGGACCGCCAGGTGCGGCGGATGGATGCGCTCGTCGACCGCATCGAGGCGGGGTGGAAGGGCGAGACGGCCAAGGCGTACCGGGACCTGCACCGGGCGGCCGCGAAGGACGCCGTCCGCATCCGGGAGATCCTCGTCCTCCTGGAGGAGGCCGTGCGGATGAGCCGCAACGGCTTCACCCAGCAGGAGCTGGACACGCTCCAGGCGTTCCGCAAGGTCCGCAGCGAGGTCGACATCGCCCGCGAGGTGGACCGGCTCTCCGAGGGCACCGCGCCGCCCGGGCCGCACAGCGGCCTGCTCGACATCTGATCCATGCGTACTTCGGGGGAAGGACGACGCTCGTGTCCGGTGACCACATAGGGGTCAGCTTCGGCACTCTCCAAGGGCTTGCCGGGGAGCTGGAGGAGATCCTCAAGGAGCTCAACGAGGGGCTCGAAACGCTTTACCAGCGCACCGAGAAGGTGGTGCTCGGCTGGGAGGGACAGGCGCGCGACACGTTCGTGGACGAACTCGACCGGTGGGACCGCCAGATGCAGGACCTCCAGGCGGCCCAGAAGTGGCTCCACGAGGTCGTCACCACCGGCCAGACCAACTACGGCGCTGCCCACCGGGCGGTCCTGCGCGGATGGGGGGCCGCCTGATGGCCGGCCCTTCGGCGCCCGCCCAGGGCGGCGGTTTCGACGTCACGCCGACACAGCTCAACGGGGTCGCCGGGAACGTGGTCCTGCAGCAGGGCATGCTGCACAAGGCGGCGAACGACTTCCTCCTCGAACTCATGAAGTACATGGACTGCGGGGGGTACGGAACTGCCGCGCAGGCGGTGTCCACCGCGTACGTGAAGGTGGGGAATCGTTTCCTCGAAGTGTGGGCCAGGAGCGTCGCCAGCGTCGGCGGCGTAGCGGTCGGATTCGTCACGACGGCGAACAACTACTCCCGCGCCGAGGCCGCCAGCCACCCGTCGGGCACCGCGCAGCCCGTCCAGTTCCCCGTACCCAAGGTCATCGACTCGCCCCCGAAGTACCAGCAGATCACCGATCTGCGCTGGGGCGACATGGACGACTACAGCAGCAACCTCATCTCCTGGCTGCTGGAGGGCGTGCCCGACTGGGCGATGGACATCGTGCGGCAGCTGCTGCACCACGTCGCCCGCTGGGGCAAGGCCGCCGACATCCTGCCCCTTCCCGACTACCTGGAGATAGACAAGATCGCCCTGGCCTGGCTGCAGCCCGGGTTCGCGGTCACCCAGGTGGACAGCGCCCTGACCGGCGCGGTCGGCTCCGTCTCGGACCCGAACAACGGCGAGTGGCAGGCCGCGATGCGCCAGTTCGTGAGCTCCCTGTGGGGCACCACCGCCTGGGGCACCTCGACCGCGGGCTACCAGTGGAAGCACGACACCGCGGGCGGCCAGGGCACGGGCAGCCATCCCGTCATGAGCGTGCTCTTCGACACCACGCAGGAAGTCAGCAAGGCGATGCGCGCCTTCGCCGAGTCCGCCGAGAAGATGCGCAACGAGATCTGGCGGATCTACAAGAAGGCCATCCTCGACGCCATCTCCGATCTCAAGCACATCGACCTCGACGATGTGAAGAGCGTGGGCAAGAAGCTGCTCGGGATCGGCAAGGAAGTGGCCCTCAACATCACGCTGAAGATCGACACGGCCGCGATGAACCGGGCCGTGTCGGTGTACGAGGGCGAACTGCGCGGCGTGGAGAGTCGGCTCAACGCGCTGCTGCCGGCCCTGGACGAGGCGTACCGGAGCGCGCCGACGTACAAGTCGGAGGAGGCGCGGGCGCAGGCGTTCGGTGCGCGGTCGCTCAACGACTTCAAGCCGGAGCACCGCTACACCATTCCGGGCAAGGACCCGGACAACATGTTCTACCCGCTGGACCTGGCCAACCAGGAAGGCCTCTACGACAGCCACCCCATCGACAAGCACGTCGGCCTCACCGACGACCAGCTCAGGATGCGCCTGCGCGACCAGCCGGGTGTGCCCGCCGCTTCGTCCTTCAAGGACCTCGCCTCCGCCCAGCGGTACACGGAGGCGGCGCTCGAGGACATCGACAACGCGGACCGCATCGCCAAGTGGATCGACAGCGTCGAGAAGAAGAAGCAGAACGTTCCGGGCTACGATCCGAACAAATCGGAGATCCAGCCGCCGGTTTATCTGGAATTCCCCAACGAGACGACCGGGCGCAGTGTTTCGCGGGACGACTATGATACGGACGGGATGAACGCCAAGGCCACGGACAAGAACTGGGTCCAGGTGCGGCTCATCTACAAGGACGGCCTGCACCCGCCGTTCATCGTGCTCACTGCGATGCCGCACAAGGGACCCTAGGAAGGTGGAGTACGTGCAGAAACCCCCCGTGGCGCTGTTCAGCGGCGGCCCGGTGGTCCGGCTCGTCGATCTCGCCCTGTCGGTCCAGGGCTCGGACGGGAAGCTCTCCCTGGACGACGAGCTCAGGCGGTACGTCCGGGTGGTCGGAAAGAACCGGACCGCGGATTGGAACTGCCCGGTCCGCGTCGCGGCGGCCCTGCTGGAGCTGGCCGGCGATTTCGTCGCGGGGCCAGAAGGGCTCGCGGTCTGTCCGCCGGAATTCAGGGGGAAAGTGGCGCGCGCCGCGGACGGAATGGACCCCGCGGAATACCTGCGCATGCTCGCCGAGCTGCTGCGCATCATCGACCGTGAACCGGCACCCGAGTACGAAGAGCTCGCCATGGCCGGCTGGGAATTCCTGCAGACATTCCCCCACCTTTTCGGATTCGACGCCATCCTCATGGACGAGGGCGCGGCCTCGGGCCTCTCGCAGGCCGTCCTGACCGCCGTGACCAACGAGCACCCCTACTGCCGCGACCTGGCCGCGGCCTACACCACGGAGGCGCAGCGCGCCCTCGTCCTCTTCCCCGGTGAGCGCTGTCTCGCGGACCGCCTCGTGTGGGCGACCCGCACGGGCCTGCGCGAGATCATCGACACCCTCGACGACCACATGCAGCGAGAGCACTCATGACCCCTGCCGAGAGCGCGGCTCCCGCCCCGAACCGTGCCGCCACCTACCCCGACCGCGAGACGGCGCAGTGGGCCACCCAGCAGGTCGTCACCCGCAACGAGCAGGTGATCCACCGCTGGCTGGCGCAGTCCACCCGGCAGCGCCTCACCATCGAGGCCTCCTGGCCCTCGCGGCCCGAGCCCGTGGGCCGCGTGCTGCTCCAGGCGATGATGCTGGCCGGCCGGGAGCCCGTCGAGGTGCATGCCGCCCGCGTCGTACTGAAGCGGAATCCGGCGAGCCCGCACGGCTTCAGCGTCCATGGCACGTTCCCGATCTATCTCTAGAGGCAGCCCGTGTCCCTCAAGCCCCTCGAGTACGACCAGAAGTACGGCGAACTCGACCAGGTGATCCGCGCGTACGTGGGCCGCACCGCCGACGACGAGGAGGCCCTCACCGCCTACCTCCGCCACTGCTGGCGCACCCGCCCCTGGGCCATCGCCATCGCCGAACACCAGCTGCGCACGTACGCGCAGAACCCGCCGGGCCGGCTCCGGCTGCGCCTCGGCGAGTTCTATCCGGTGCCCGACGTCGGCCTGCCCGATGCGGAGATCCAGGACTGGCTGCGGACGCTGGCCGACCGGCTCAGGGAGAGCATCGAGACGGGCACGGCCCCGTCGCCCGCCACCCCGCAGACCCACTGGGAGTGGCAGGCGCGCTTCCCCGAACTCGGGCAGCTGCTCGGGGGCTGGTTCTCGCAGGACATGCCGGACGAGTTCGAGGACCACGACGCGGCCCTGCAGGACTACCTGGACGGCACGGACGCGGGCCTGGTGGCCCAGCTCAGCGGAGAGCTGCACGACCTGCTGACCCTGCCGCTGGACGAGTCGGACTACGCGCTCGCCCTCGCCGAACTGGGGATGGAGGTGGACCCGCCCGTGCCGTACGGCCCCGGGGCGTGGCTCGCCGAACTGGCCGCCCGGCTGCGCTGACCGCCCGGCGCTCCCCGGCGCGGCCCGCCGTCAGGCGGCCGGGGCCGGGGCTGCGAGGAGGTGGTGGGCCGCGGGCGGGAGGGGGTGGCCCACGAAGGGGTGGAGAGTGGCGTAGGCCCGGGCGTCGCCCACCAGGATGCCGCCGAGGAGGGTGTGGGTGGGGGAGAGGACCAGCTTGGCGTAGGTGCCCGCGGAGGCGTCCAGGCGGGTGAGGGCCATCGAGCCCTCCGTGTGCGCGTGGGCGTCCCCGAAGCTGGCCACCTCCACGCCCAGGAGTTTCAGGCTGGTCGACATGTCGGGGTCGGTGAACGGTTCGGCCGGGCGGGCCGACAGCTGGCGGGCCACCGATTCCGCCATGCGGTAGCCGGGGGCCGCCAGGCCGTAGGTGCGGCCGGAGACCGCTGCGCATTCGCCGATCGCCCAGATGCGGTCGTCGGGGGTGCGGCACAGGGGGTCGGTGAGGAAGCCGCCGCGTTCGCCCGTGGGCAGGCCGGCCGGGGCGGCCAGTTCGTCGCGGGGGCGGACGCCCGCCGAGAAGACGACCACCGCCGCCTCCAGGGCCGTGCCGTCGGCCAGGGCCACCGCCGAGGCCCGGCCGTCGGGGCCCGCCTGGACCGATGCGGTCGCGACCCCGCAGTGGACGTGCAGCCCGCGCTCCTCCACGCGCCGGCCGAGGACGCCCCCGCCGGCCGCGTCCACCTGCAACGGCATCAGCCGCGGGGCGAGCTCCACCACGTGCGGCTCCATGCCGAGCAGGCGCAGCGCGTTCGCGGCCTCCAGGCCGAGCAGCCCGCCGCCGATGACCACGCCCGGGCGGCCCGGTACGGCCGCCCCGCGGATCGCGTCGAGGTCGGTGAGGGAGCGGTACACGAAGCAGCCGGGCAGGTCGTGGCCCGGCACCGGCGGGATGAACGGCTTCGATCCGGTGGCCAGGACGAGGGCGTCGTAGCGGATCGCTTCCCCGGTCGTGGTGGTCACGGTGCGGGTGTCGCGGTCCACGGCCGTCACCCGCGTGTTCAGGCGCAGGTCGACCATGGGGTCCGCGTCCGCGTCCGCGTCCGGTCCGGACAGGGCCAGGTCGGCGGCGCTGCGGCCGTCGAGGTACGAGGAGAGCGCGACCCGGTCGTAGGCGGGGTGCGGCTCCTCCGCGAGGACCACCACCCGCCAGGAGCCGGCCGTGTCGAGGGAGCGGAGCTCCGATACCAGGCGGTGGCCGGCCATCCCGTGGCCCGCGACGACGAGCGTCTTCACGACTGCGTGCTCCCTTCGGTTCGGGCGGGGGCGCCGCACAGGGCGCGGACGGCGCCCGTGCAGCCGCCGCAGCCGGTGGTGGCACGGGTGGCCGCGGCGACCGCGGCCACGTCGGCGGCGCCGGTGCGGCAGGCCTCGGTGATGGCGTGCTTGGTGACGTTGTTGCAGCGGCAGACGACGGCGTCGTCGGGCAGCTCGCCGGCGCCCGGCCCGGCCGGTGCGATGCCGAGCAGGAACTCCAGCCGCCCGGCGGGCACCGGGAGGTCGCGCTCGTGGAGCCGGGTCACGGCGGCGATCGCCTTCGGCATCCCCAGCAGGACCGCGTCGGTGATGCGCTGCCCGTGCAGCGTCAGCCGGGCGTAGCGCCCGCCCGCCGGGTCGCAGAAGGTGACCACCTCGCCGCCGGGCGCGTCCTGCGCCGGCCCGGGGGAGGCCCCGGCGCGGCCGAGGCGGACCAGGTCGATGCCGGGGACCCGCAGCCTGGTCACCCGGCGGGTGCCGTGGTGCTCCCCGCCGGCCCCGGTGAGCTGTCGGGCCAGGGACTCCGCCTGCTCCCAAACGGGTTCGAGGTGCCCGGCCGCGTCGCCGGGGTGCTCGGCGCAGTCGCCGAGGGCGTGGACGTGCGGGTCGGTGGTGCGCAGGGAGCCGTCGACGAGGATGCCGGTGCGGACGGCGAGCCCGGCCCGCCGGGCGAGCCCGGTCTCGGGCACGGCCCCGGTGCACAGCAGCAGGGTGTCGGCGGCGAGCACGGTGCCGTCGTCCAGGGTGAGCTTTCCGGAGCAGTACCCGGCCGCCTCGCGGTCCGCGTGGAGCTCGATGCCCAGGCCGGTCAGGCGCCGGGCGAGCAGCTCCCCCGCGGCCGCGTCCAGGTGCCGGCGCAGCGGGTGCGGCCCGCGGTGGACGAGGGCCACCTCGTGGTCGGCCCGGCGCAGGGCGGCGGCCGCCTCCACCCCGAGCAGCCCGCCGCCCAGTACGACGGTGCGGCGTGCGTCGGGCGCGGTCCGGCGCAGGTGTTCGGCGTCGGCGAGGGTGCGCAGGGCCACGACCCCGTCGGCGGGGCCGAGCCCGGCGGCCCCGGGGAGGCGCGGCAGGGCCGGGCGGGAGCCGGTGGCCAGGACGAGGGTGTCGTAGCGGTGCACGGAGCCGTCGGCGGTGTGGGCGAGGCGCCGGGCGCGGTCGATGCGGGTGACGGCGGTGCCGGTGTGCAGCCGCACGCCCGCCGGGAGTTCGGGCAGGGCGAGGGCTCCGGCCGGCAGGGTGCCGTCCAGGACGGAGGTCAGCAGCGTGCGGTGGTACGGGGTCTGCGGCTCGGCGGCGAGCAGCGTGATCGGGCCCCGGTGGCCGTGGTGGTGCAGCCGCTCCGCGAACCGGTGCGCAGCGGCGCCGCCGCCGACGACCAGCACCTCGCCCGCGCTCACCGCCCGGCTCCCTCGAACGCCCCGGTCACCACAGCGGCGTCCACCGCCTCCACCGGCTCGACCCGTACCGCGCACACCTTGAACTCCGGCATCCGGCTGCGCGGGTCCAGCGCCGCCGAGGTGATCAGGTTGGCCCGCCCGGCCGCCGCGAAGTGGAAGGGCAGGAACACCGTGTCCGTGCGCAGCGAGTCGACGAGCCGGACCCGCGCGACCGTGCTGCCGCGGGCCGAGGTCACCCGGGCGGCGGCCCCCTCGGCCAGCCCCAGCCGGCCCGCCGTGTCGGGGTGGACCTCCACGTGGGCCTCGGGCGCGGCCGCGGCCAGCTCGGGGACGCGCCGGGTCTGGGCGCCGGACTGGTACTGGGCCAGCACCCGGCCCGTGGTGGCGTACAGCGGGAACCGTTCGTCCGGGGTCTCGGCGGCGTCGCGGTGCTCGACCTCGGCGAAGCGGGCGAGCCCGTCGGGGTGTGCGAAGGCGTCGAGGAAGAGCCGCGGCGTGCCGGGGTGCGGGGCGGCGTCCTCGGGGGCCGCGGGGCAGGGCCAGTGCAGGGCCTCGCCGGCGTCGAGGCGCTCGTAGCTGATGCCGGAGTAGTCGGCGCGCCCGCCGCGCGAGGCCCGGCGCAGCTCCTCGAAGACCTCGCGGGGCGCGACGGGGAAGCGGCCGGGGTCCTGGCCGAGGCGGACCGCGAGCCCGCGGAGCACCTCGAGGTCGCTGCGGGCCGCGCCGGGCGGGGCCAGCAGCCGGCGGCGGCGCAGCACCCGGCCCTCCAGGTTGGTCATGGTGCCCTCCTCCTCCGCCCACTGGGTGACGGGCAGGACGACGTCGGCGAGCTCGGCCGTCTCCGAGGGCACGAAGTCGGCGACGACCAGCAGGTCGAGGGAGGCCAGCCGGGCTCCGATCCGGTCGGCGCGCGGGGCGGAGACCACCGGGTTGGAGCCGAAGACGAGCAGGGCGCGCGGCCCGCCGTCCGTGCCGAGGGCGTCGAGGAGTTCGTACGCGCTGCGGCCGGGGCCGGGCAGGGAGTCGGGCTCCACGCCCCACACGGCGGCGACGTGTTCGCGCGCGGCGGGGTCGGTGAGCATCCGGTAGCCGGGCAGCTGGTCGGCCTTCTGGCCGTGCTCGCGGCCGCCCTGGCCGTTGCCCTGGCCGGTGAGGCAGCCGTAGCCGCTGCCCTCGCGGCCGGGCAGGCCGAGGGCGAGGGCGAGGTTGATGAACGCGGCGACGGTGTCGGTGCCCTTGCTGTGCTGTTCGGCGCCGCGCCCGGTCAGGACGTACGCGCGCCGGGCGCCGGCGAGCAGCCGGACGGCCTCGCGCATGTCGGCGACGGGGACGCCGGTGACCCGTTCGACGCGCTCGGGCCACCAGGCGGCGGCGCGCCGCCAGGCGGTGTCGAAGCCGGTGGTGCGCTGCTCCACGTACTCCCGGTCGGTGTGGCCCTCGGTGACGGCGAGGTGCAGCAGGCCGAGGGCGAGCGCGAGGTCGGTGCCGGGCGTCGGCTGCAGGTGCAGGGCGGCGGTCTCGGCGGTGGGGGTGCGGCGCGGGTCGATGACGATGAGGGAGGCGGGGGCGAGGTGGCGCATCAGCGGCGGCATCGTCTCGGCGGGGTTGGCGCCGGCGAGCAGGACGACGTCGGCGTTCGCGAGGTCGGTGACGGGGAAGGGCAGGCCGCGGTCGAGGCCGAAGGCGGCGGAGCCGGCGGCGGCCGCCGAGGACATGCAGAACCGGCCGTTGTAGTCGATCTGGCTGGTGCCGAGCGCGATCCGGGCGAACTTGCCGAGCTGGTAGGCCTTTTCGTTGGTGAGGCCGCCGCCGCCGAACACGCCGACCGCGTCCGGGCCGTGCTCGGCGCGGATCCGCGTCAGCCGGTCGGCGATCAGGTCGAGGGCCGCGTCCCAGGTGGCGGGGGCGAGCCGGCCGTCGGCGCCGCGGACCAGGGGCTGTGTGAGCCTGCCGGGGGTGTCGAGGAGGGCGGGGGCCGTCCAGCCCTTCTGGCACAGGCCGCCCTGGTTCACCGGGAACTGCGTGGGGGCGACGGTGGTACGGCCTTCGGCGTGGGTGAGGCGGGTGCCGCACTGGAGGGCGCAGTAGGGGCAGTGGGTGGTGGCCTCGGCGAGTGCGGAGGCTGTGGCGGGTGCGGTGAGGGCGGCGAGAGCGGCGGGTGCGGTGACAGTGGTGGCTGCGGAGGCAGTTGCGGCTGCTGTGACGGTCTCAGACACGGGAGGCCTCCGTCCGGGCCGCAGCGGCAGGGTCACCGGCGTAGCCGGCAGCCGGCTCCGCGGCCGCCGCGGCGGGTCTGCGCCGCAGGTAGACCGCCCAGGTGACCAGGACGCACACCACGTAGAAGCCGAGGAAGGCGAGGAAGGCGGGCTCGCCGGACTTCACGGGCCCGCTGTAGGCGCTGCGGAAGACCAGGTTGATGCCGACCCCGCCGAGGGCGCCGACCGCGCCGGCGATGCCGATGACCGCGCCGGAGAGCCGGCGGGCCCGGGCGAAGGCCTCCTGCGCGTCGCGGCCGGAGGTGACCGCGTCCTGGGCCTGCCGGGCGAAGACCGCCGGGATCATCTTGTACGTCGAGCCGTTGCCTATGCCGGTCAGCACGAACAGCGCGGTGAAGCCGCCGACGAACAGCCCGTACGAGCCCTGCGCGGAGGCCAGCAGCAGCACACCGGTGCCGGCGGCCATCGCGCAGAAGGCGGCGAGGGTGACGCGGGCGCCGCCCCACCGGTCGGAGAGCAGGCCGCCCACCGGCCGGAACAGCGAGCCGAGCAGCGGGCCGAGGAAGGTGTACGAGGCGGACTGGAGCGGGGTGGCGCCGAACTGGCTCTGCAGGACCAGCCCGAAGGCGAAGCCGTAGCCGATGAACGAGCCGAACGTGCCGACGTAGAGGAGGGAGATGACCCAGGTGTGCGGATTGCGGGCGGCCTCGCGCTGCGCGCCGGGTGCGCTGCGCACGGCGGCGAAGTTGTCCATCTTCCAGGCGGCGAGGAGGGAGGCGAGCACGATCAGCGGGAGGTAGGCGCCGACGACGTACGCGGGATGGGTGCTGCCGGCGGTGGCGATGACGAGCAGGCCGACCAGCTGGATCGCGGCGACGCCGAGGTTGCCGCCGCCCGCGTTGAGGCCGAGGGCCCAGCCCTGCAGGCGCTGCGGGAACAGGGCGGTGATGTTGGTCATCGAGGAGGCGAAGTTGCCGCCGCCGACTCCGCCGAGCGCGCCGATCACCAGGAAGACCCACAGCTCGGTGCCGGGTTGCTGGACGAACCAGAAGGCGGCGAGGGCGGGGACGAGCAGGACGGACGAGGCGAACACGGTCCAGTTGCGGCCGCCGAAGCGGGTCACCGCGTAGCTGTAGGGCAGGCGCAGGGCCGCGCCGACGAGCGTGGGGACGACGACGAGGAGGAACTTCTCGGCGGGGGTGAAGCCGAGGCCGATCGCCGGGGACATGAAGAGCACCAGGACGGACCACATGCTCCACACCGAGAAGCCGATGTGCTCGGAGAGGACCGAGAGGATCAGGTTGCGGCGCGCGGTCCGCCTGCCGGTCCGCTGCCAGAACTCCTCGTTCTCGGGGTCCCAGTCCTCGATCCAGCGTCCGGTTGCGGGACGTGCTGCGGGCGACGTCATGGCTCCTCGGCTTTCTGTTCGATGGGCTCAACTGGCTTGAACTATACAGTTCAGTTCAGTTGAACTCAAGCGTTCAGTTTCGCAACAGCACCCCGTCCACCAGCGGTCCCGCGCCGCCGGTGTACGTGCCGGGGTCGCACAGCCTCGCGAGCTCCCCCGCACTCCAGAGACCCTTCAGCCCCGGGTGTTCGGCGAGGAGTTGGGGCAGTGGCCTGCCGCTCGCCTCGGCCGCCGCGGAGACCTCCGTCAGCAGCTGCTTCGCCTGAGCCTTGCCCAACGCAGGAGCCAGCACCGCCGCGATTCGTTCCGAAACGACCTGGCTGCCGGTCAGCAGCAGGTTCGCCCGCATCCGTTCGGGCCGGGCGGTGAGCCCCTCGGCGAGCTCCACCGCGGTGTGGGCCGCGCCGCCGACGAGCCGCAGGGCCTCGCGCAGCAGCTGCCACTCGGCGTGCCAGGCCCCGGCCGAGCGCTCGTCCTCCGAGACCAGGCACTGCACCAGCCCGGTGGCCAGGGCAGGCACCTGGAGCGCGGCGCTGCGCAGCAGCGTGCTCAGGACCGGGTTGCGCTTGTGGGGCATGGCCGAGGAGCTGCCGCGGCCGGCCGCGGCGGGCTCGGCGACCTCGCCGACCTCGGTGCGGGACAGGTTCTGGACGTCGACGGCGACCTTCCCGAGGGCGCCGGCCGTGAAGGCGAGCGCGGCCGCCAGGTCGGCGATCGGGGTGCGCAGCGCGTGCCAGGGCAGGGCGGGGCGGGCGAGCCCGGTCTCGGCGGCGAAGGCCCCGACCAGCTCTTCGAGGTACGCGCCGGGGTCGCGGAGGCCGTCTGCGTCCTCTGCGTCGTCTGCCTCGTCTGCGCCGTGGGCGCCGCCGTCGATCCGTGCGTACTCCAGGTACCCGGCCAGGGTCCCGGCCGCCCCGCCGAGGGACACCGGCAGGCCGCCGTCCGCGACACGGGCCAGCCGCTCGTCCGCGTCGAGCACCAGCTGCCGCCAGCCCGCCGCCTTCAGGCCGAAGGTGGTGGGGACGGCCTGGAGGGCGAGGGTCCGGCCGGCCATCGCCGTGTCCCGGTGCTCCGCGGCCAGGCGGGCCAGGGCCTCGGCGGTGCGCCCCAGGTCGGCGCGGATCAGGCGCAGCGTGCGGGCGGCCACCAGCATGGCGCCGGTGTCCAGGATGTCCTGGCTGGTGGAGCCGCGGTGCACGTACTCGGCGGCCTCCGCGTCCTCGGCCGCGACCACCCGGGTCAGCGCCTGGACCAGGCCGACCACCGGGTTCGCGGTCTCCCGGGCGGCCAGGGCCAGTTGCCGCAGGTCCAGGTTCCCGGCGCGGGCCAGCCGGGTGATGGTCGCGGCGGCGGCCTCGGGGAGGGTGCCGAGCCCGGCCTGCGCGCGGGCCAGGGCGGCCTCGGCGTCGAGCATCGCCTGCAGCCAGGCCAGGTCCGAGACGGCCTCCTCGGCGGGGGTGCCGGCCCGTACCGGCGAGAGCAGTCCCGCGTCGGCGAGCGGCCCGTAGGCCCCGTACGCCCCGTTCGCTTCGTGGGTCCCCTGCGCCCCATGCCTCGCGGTGTCGGCGGCGCTCATACCAGCACGCCCGTCAGGTCGGTCTCGGCCGGCAGCGGCGCCACACCGGCCGGGACGACCGAGGCGGGCCCCAGGGCCAGCACCGAGCGGGCGATGGCGTCGGAGTCGCCGAGGGTGACCGAGTCGACGCCCGGGCGGATGCCGGCCGCGGTGACCCAGTGCACGGACTCGGTGGGGATCCCGTACGCGAACCGGCGCGGGTGGGCCCGGCCGCGCGCGTCGAGCAGCCGGTACGGGCGCTCGGTGACCGCCAGGCCGCCGGACTCGTACGAGGTGCCGCCGGGGCCGGAGATCCGGTAGGTGGTGCACTGCTCGGTGTCGAGGAGGTGGCGCAGCAGCGGGTCGTCGGTGCGCCGCAGGTCGGGCTCGGGCAGCCGGGCCTCGATCAGCACGGTGGAGCGGACCGCGGGGCCGGGCACCGTACGGGACCGGGCGATGAAGGTGGCCCGGTCGCCGGCGGCCGTGTCGACGCGGATCTCGGTCCCGGGACCGGTCAGGACGAGCACCCCGGCCTCGATCAGGGCGATCATCTCCTCGATGCGGGAGGCCGGCGGGCCGATGGAGAGGAAGGCGTTGAGCGGCGTGTACCAGCCTTCGAGGTCGTCGCGGTGGGAGTCGCCGTCGAGGCCGCCGTGGTCGACGGCGAGGCGGATCTCGTTGCGCAGGTCGCGCATGACGTCCAGGGCCGCCTTGAGCGGGCCGCTGAGGTTGCCGGCCCTGGCCTCCTTGACGTCCTGCTCCAGGTACGCGACCAGCCAGGCCTGGAAGTCCTCGCGGTCGGCGAAGACGCGGTCGCCGTACGGGCGGGAGAGCGCCTGCCAGTCCCAGCGCAGCTCCTCGCCGATGCCGTAGACGTCCAGCAGGGAGAGCCGGTCGGCCTCGTGCTCACGGGAGAGGTAGCGGGTGGTGAACTCCTCGCGCTCGTCGCCGCGGCCGAGGCTCTGCAGGAGGGTGCCGTAGTAGACGCTCTCGGTCTCGCGGGAGATCAGCGGCCACAGGTCTTCGCTGAAGCTGATGCCCTCGCCGCCCTCGGAGCGCTCGCGCATCCCGGCGATGGCCTCGGGGGTGAGCAGGCGCGGCAGGTAGCGGCCGTAGGCGCCCTTCTCGTTCTCGCCGCGGGCGTGGTACGGGATGCCGCGGCGCGAGCTGGCGTACAGCTTCGGCTCGTTGCCGGAGGGCCGGTAGACGAGGCGGCCGTCCTCGCCGCGGTCGAAGGTGCCGCCGCGGCCGGCGGTGAAGAGCGCCATGTGGTCGAAGAAGTTCAGGCCGAGGCCGCGCAGGAGCACGTTCTCGCCGGGCTTGACGGTGTGGAGGTCGAGGTCGGCGGGGTTGGCGGGGGTGATGTAGGTGAGGTGGTGGATGCGGGCGATGCTCGCGGTCTTCGCCTCGCGGGGGGTCAGCCGCGCCGGGACGTGGCCCTGGGCCATGACGATCGCGTCCAGGTTGTTCAGGCGGGTGCCGTTCTCCAGGCGGATGCCCTGCCGGCCGCCCGGGGCGCCCTGGGTGTCGGCCATGGCCACGGCGCGGGAGCGGTGGACCTCGATGGTGACGTGGGCGGGGGCGTTCGCGACGACGTGCTCGAAGGTGGCGCGCAGGTAGCTGCCGTAGAAGGCGCGGGTCGGGTAGGTGTTCGGGCCGAGGCGGCGGGCCTCGGCGGTGGTGGCCTCGTCCGCGGCGCCGAGGGCGGCGACCTCCTGGGCCCACTCGTACAGGCTCGGGCCGGGCTCGATGGGGCCCTCGGTGCGGACGCTGTCGTCGGTGAAGACGGTGATCTGGGAGGCCACCGTGTTCATCAGCAGGTGCTGGGACTGGTCTGAGCGCCAGACCTGGCCGGCGCCCGGCGCCGAGGGGTCGACCACGTGGACGGTGACCGAGGCGTGGGAGGGGCTGTGGCGCTCGTTGGCGCACAGCCGCTCCAGGACGGAGAGGCCGCGGGGGCCGGCGCCGATGATGGCGACCTGCAGGGCTGAGGCGGTGGTGGCGGGGGCGGTCGCGATGGCGGTGTTCATCACTTCTCTCCGTTCGGGGCGGTGGCGACGGTGGCGGCGGTGGCGGTGGCGGCAACGGGGGCCGTGCGGTCGGCGTCCGTGGTGCGGTGGCCGTGCATCCAGGCGACGTAGTCGTGGAGCTCGTCGCGGGTGAAGCCCTTCAGCACGGCGTTGCGGTCCGTGGCCGCGGCGCCGGAGGTGTGCCAGAGCTTGATGGACTCACGGGCCAGGAGCTGGATCCGGCCGGTCCGCTCGCGCCGTTCGGCGCTGAACTTCTCGAAGCGCTGGGGCAGTTCGTCGCTGCGGCAGTCGAGGAGGTCGCCGAGGACGACCGCGTCCTCCAGGCCCTGGCAGGCGCCCTGGGCGACGTAGTGGAGCATCGGGTGGGCGGCGTCGCCGAGCAGGGCGACCCGGCCGTCGGTCCAGGTGTCGACCGGGTCGCGGTCGACCAGGACCCAGGACTTCCAGCCCTCGCCGAGCGCGAGGAGCCGCTGCGCGTCCTCGCCGAGCGAGGCGAACTCGCGGCGGACGTCGCCCTCGGTGGCGGGGACGCCGGCGATCGCCTCGGTGGCCTTGTTGTCGCTGGAGGCGGCGAGGTTGAGGTACTTGCCGCCGGCGATCGGGTAGTGCACGAAGTGGCAGCCGGGTCCGGTCCACCAGGTGACCGAGGTCAGGTGGCGCAGCTCCTCGGGGATCTGCTCCATCGGGATCAGGGCCCGGTAGACGGTGATCCCGGAGTTGCGGGGCGCGCCGTCGCCGACGAGCTGGGCGCGGATGGCGGAGTGGATGCCGTCGGCGCCTATGAGGGCGTCGCCGGTGATCCGTTCGCCGTCCTCCAGGAGGACCGTGGCGCTCGCGGCGTCCTGCTCGTACCCGACGGCGGTGGCGGCGCTGCGCAGTTCGATGGTCTCGACGGCCCGGCAGGCCTCCAGCAGCTTGGTGTGGAGCTCGGCGCGGTGGACGACGGCGTACGGGTTGCCGAAGCGCTCGCGGTAGTGCTCGGTCAGGTCGAGGCTGGTGACGTGCTCGCCGGTGACCCCGTCCATGAAGCGCAGCTCGTCCATCTGCACCGCGGTGGAGCGGACGGCCTCGCCGAGTCCGAGGCGGTCGAGGGCGTGCAGGCCGTTGGGGGCGAGCTGGATGCCCGCGCCGATCTCGGCGAACTGGGGGGCGCGCTCCAGGACGAGGACCTCGTGGCCCTGCCGGGCGACGGCCAGGGCCGCGGCCAGGCCGCCGATTCCGCCGCCGACGATGATGAGCTTCGACATCAGACCTTCTCCTCGGTGAGCTGCGAGCCGGCGCCGGCGCTTGCGCCGGAGGCGATCAGACGGGCGAGTTCGAGACGCTTGATCTTGGTGGTGGCGGTCTGCGGCAGGTCGGACTGGCGCCACTGGACGGGGTCGGCCATCGGCGGGAGACCTGTGGTGGCGGCCTTCCAGGCGGCGGGGTCGAGGGGCTTGTCGTCCTTGGTGCAGACGACGGGGACGGCGCGGCCGGTCTCGTCGGGGATGATGATGACCTCGGCGAGCTCGTCGAGCCGGGTGAAGAGGGTGTCCTCGGCGGCGAGGGTGGATCCGAAGCCCTCGATGAGGTCGACCTCGCGGTCGAGCAGGTGCACGCAGCCCCACTTGGTGCGGTAGCCGACGTCGCCCATGCGCCACCAGCCGTCGTTGACCTGCTTGTCGTAACGTTCCTGCTCGCCGAGGTAGGTGACGATCCGCCCGTCGCTCCTGACCTCGATGAACCCGGGGTTGGTCTCGGAGACCGGCAGGCCGTTGCGGCTGACGACGCGGACGTCGGTCATGCCGGGGAAGGGCATGCCCACGCAGCGGCCGTCGGCGTCGAGGCCTCGGCGCTTGGAGAAGGAGCGGGCCACGGCGGGGCCGATCTCGCTCTGCCCGTACAGCTGGCCGAAGATCGGGGCGGTGCGCTCGGTGGCGGCCAGCAGCCGCTGCACGGTGCGCGGGTGGATGGCGTCGAAGGTGCTGCTGAACAGCTTGACGTTGGCGAGCGGCTTGCGGGGGTCGTCCGCGAGCTCCTCCCACTCCATGAAGGAGTTGGGGTGGGCCTCCAGGATGCCGGGGCGCAGTCGGGCGAAGAGGTCGGCGGCCTTCTTGGGGTCGCCGTCGGCGAGGACGGCGATCGGGTAGCCGCGGAAGAGGGAGATGGCGAGGGCGGTGATCAGGCGGGAGTGCACGAAGGAGACGTGCATCGCGATGGTCTCGCGGCCCGGGAGCAGCGGCTTCGTGATCGCGGCCTGCGGGCGGTAGCGGGCCTGGAGGGTGGCGCCGGTGTGGACGGCGAGCTTGGGGGTGCCGGTGGTGCCGGAGGTGTGCGTGATCAGGGTCGGGTGCTCGGGGGGCATGGTCACGGCCGGGACGCGGGGGGAGCCGGCGAGCGAGGCGAGCTCGGTGGCGTTGCCGTAGCTGCCGGAGGTCAGCAGGACCTGCTCGGCCTCCTCGAAGACGGAGGCGGGCAGTTCGGTCTCGAGCTTGTCCTGGTCGGTGAGCAGGTAGGGCTGGTCGGTACGGCGCACCAGCTCGGCGACGGTCTCGCCGTCGAGCTTCGGCGACAGCAGGACCGGTACGGCGCCGATGCGGACCACCGCGCAGGCCAGCAGGGTGATGTCGAAACCGTCGGACTTGTAGATCACCACGCGGCGGCTGGGGCGGACGTTCGCGGCCCAGAGCCGGGCGGCCATGTCGTCGATCAGGTCCGCGACCTCGGCCACGGTGGCCCGGCGGCCGAGGCTCGGGGCTATGTCGAGGTCGTGGTCGAGGATCACGACGTTCGCCGGGTGCTTCTTCGCGGCCCGCTCGAAGAGCGTTCCGAGGCGTATGCCCTTGTTGCCGATGCGCTGAAGAATCATCGCCTTGCCTTTCTCGCGTCACGGGGTGGTGGGGCCGGTCGTCCGGCGCCGGTGGGCGTGGTGCGGGTTCTTCCGGATCAGGCGCGCCGAACCGCCTTCGGCGGGGTCCTACTTGCGGCCGAGGTCCTTCTCGATGACGGCCTTGATCCGGCCGAGGGTCTCGGCGAGGTCGCCGGCGACCTTGTCGCCCCACTCGGCGAAGAACTGCTGCTTCTGCGCGTCGTCCATCTCGGAGGTGATGCCGCGGATGCCCTCGGTGGGGGTGCCCATGCGGAAGTGGTGGACCAGGAGGCTGCCGTCGCCGTCGGCCTCGATGGTGAAGCCCCAGACGCTGTCCTGCTTCTCGCCCGAGCTGTTGTGCATGGCCCACTGGAAGGTCTCGCCGGGGACCGCCGCGACGACCTCCGCGTACGTCGTCCAGCGGCCGCGGACCACCGGCGCCCAGGCGACCACGTTCTCGCTGCGCTCGTTCTCGCCGCGGAACACCGAGCCGACCGCGCCGGGGGCGCCGGTGGTCCACTCGCCGCCGAGGCACTCCGGGCTCCACTCGCCGCTGCGGGCGAGGTCGCTGACGACGGCGTAGACCTCGGCCGGGGTGGCGGCGACGTGGATCTGGGCCCGGGACCGGAAGAGGGGGGTCTGGGTGCCGCTCATGGGGTGTTCCTCCTGCGCTGCTGCGGGGTGGCCAATGGAATGTCTTCCGGTGCCTGCTTCTTGCCTCGTTCTTGTCGGCCCGGCTAGATGAACCATACAGTTCAGTTCAATTGAACGCAACGGTACAGTTCAGTTGGGTTCTAGACTGGGGCCCGCAGCCGAGGAAGTAGGGATCGATCGCCATGACCGCACGGACCAGCCCCGCCGAAACCCAGCCCGTCCCCACCGGTGCGCGCGCCGCCCGCAAGCGGCAGGCCATCCTCGCCGCGGCCCGGACGGTCTTCCTGCGCGAGGGCTTCGGCGCCGGCGTCGACCAGCTCGCCGCGGAGGCCGGCGTCTCCAAGGTCACCGTCTACAACCACTTCGGCAGCAAGGAGAACCTGTTCAACGCCGTCATCGGACAGACCCTCGACGAGGCCCTGGAGGTGGCCCAGTCGGTCATCCAGGCCAAGCTCGCCGAGTCCGACGACGTCCGCACCGACCTCCTGGAGGCCTGCCGCACCTGGGTCGCCGGCCTGACCACCCCCGACGTCCTCGCACTGCGCAACGTCATCGCCGGCGAACGCCACCGCATGCCCGAACTCGGCCACACCTGGCAGGAGGAGGGCCCGGGCCGCCAGCACGCCGCCCTGGCCGCAGCCCTCGGCCGCCTGGACGAGCGCGGCCTCCTGCGCATCCCGGACATGGAACTGGCCGTGCTCCAGCTCTCGGGCCTGGTCCTGTCCCCGCACCTGGTCTACGGCGTCTACGGCACCACCCTGGACGAGGACCTCCGCGAACGGCTCCTCCAGGGCGGCGTGGACATGTTCCTGAACCAGTACGGCGTCAACCCGTAGCCGGTCCCGGCCGCCGTCAACTCGGTGCGGTACGGGTGCACTTGTGCGGGACGGGATGTTGCTCCCAGGGCGGGGGGCGGGGTTAATGGTCGCCTGGGTGTGACACCGCGTCACCCGAGAGTCAGGAGACCGTACATGGAGCATGCGCAGCCGGCCGGTGGGGCGTCGCAGGCGGCGGGGGGTGGGGCCGCGGGGGTGCCGGGCGCGGCGCCGCCGACCGTCGGACAGGTGGGCGGGGGGTTACCCGAGGGTCCCGGAGCCCCGCCTCCGCCGCCCTCGGCACCGCCTTCCGTCCCCCGTTCCGCACCGCCTTCCGCTCACGCTTCCGCAGCGCCTTCCGCGCCGCCGCCGACCTTCGGGATCGAGCTGCGGATCAGCCGGCGGATCCTGTGGGTGGGCGGCGCCGCCTATCCGCTGGAGAACATCGCCCGCGTCTACACCTTCACCCTGCACCCGCGGCGCAAGGACGCCACCGTCCGCTTCCTGAAGAACCTCGGCCTCATCCTGTCCGGGGCCTTCGCCCTGACCATCCTCGCCGGGCTGACCTCGCTCGCGAACCGCGAGGCGGCGTCGAGCATCCTCAGCTTCGTCTGGCTCGGTGCCGGAGCCGCACTGGTGTGGTCCCTCGTGGAGTGGATCGCGGTCCTCACGTCCCCGTCGCACTACGTGCTGGCGGTCGAGACCTCGGGCCCGTCCATCGCGGTGGTCACCAGCAAGGACCACGGCGTCCTGCACCAGCTCGTCGGGCAGATCACCCACGCGATCGACAATCCTGCGGTCGAGCTGCAGGGGGTGCGCGTGGACACCGTCAACATCAGCCCGAGGAACTACTACTTCGGCGACAACGTCAACATGTACGGCGGTTCCAACAACGTGGGGATGGGCACCCGGTGAGCGGCGACAACTTCTACTTCGGCGACAACGTCAACATGACCGGGGGCGCCAACAACACCGGCATGGTCAAGAACGTGGGCGCCCCGGCCGCCGCCCCCGCGGCGGACCCGGCGCTGCTCGAGGCGATCGGGGAGCTCCGCAGCCGGATCGAGGAGCTGCGCGGGCAGCTGCCGCCGGCGAGCGCGCAGGTGCTGGACGCCGCCCTGCCCGCCGCCACCGGTGATGCGGAGGTTCCCGCGGAGTCGCGGCAGAGCGCGCTCATGTCGATCGCCGGCATCGCCGCCGTGGTGGGGCCGCTCGGCCAGTCCGTCGTGGACGCCGTGGCCCGGGTGATCGAGCTGCTCGGCAGCTAGGCGTGTCCGGGCCCGGGGAGCACGCCGACCGCCCCGCGCCGTGGTGCGTACGGCGCGGGGCTGGGCGGTGGCAGGGGGTGCGGGCGGGTCAGTCCTCGTAGCGGCCGAGGCGGTCCGCCGCGTAGTCGTCGAAGGCCTGCTCGATCTCCTCGGCGGTGTTCATCACGAACGGGCCGCTGCGGAAGACCGGTTCGCCGATCGGCTCGCCGCTCAGGAAGAGGAGGTCGGCGCCCACCGGGCCGCCCGCCACCGTGACCGTGTCGCCGTCGTCGGCGAGGACGGCCAGCTCGCCGTCGGTGACCTCGGCCGAGCCGACGCTGCCGCTGCCGGACAGGACGTACACGGCCGCGTTGCGCCCGGCCGGGGCCGGCAGTTCGGCGCTCTCGCCCGGCGCGATGGAGGCGTGGACGACGGTCACCGGGACCTGCGTCTCGAAGGGACCGGTGGCGCCGTGCGCCGTGCCCGCGATGACCTTGAACCAGGAGCCGTCGGGCCTGCGGACCACGGGGATCTGCGCCGCGGTGGCGTTCTGCGTGCGCGGGCGCAGCCCCTTCAGCGCCGCCGGGAGGTTCACCCAGATCTGCAGGTTGTGCTGGAGGCCGCCGCGGGCCCGGAAGGCGTCGGTGGGCTGGGCGGAGTGGACCACGCCCGCGCCCGCCGTCAGCCACTGCACGGCCCCCGGCGGCACGACGCCCCGGTTGCCGGTGGAGTCGGCGTACTCGATGTCGCCCTCCAGGACGTACGCGATGGTCTCGAAGCCGCGGTGCGGGTGGTCCGGGGCGCCCTTGGGCTCGCCCGGGCCGAGGTCCACCGGGCCGACCTGGTCGACCATCAGGAACGGGTCCAGCTGTGGGATCTGCGGGGTCGGGAAGGGCCGGCGCACCGGGAAGCCCTCGCCCTCCAGGGTGTGGAGGGGCTGGAGGACGTCGACCACCGAGCGGGCCGCGGCGGTGGCGGGGGTGGCGATGGCAGAGCCGAGCGTGGTCATGATGCTGCCTTCTCTCGTCGTGCGGAGCGGTCGTGTTCCGTCGCTGCAGTGAACTATACAGTTCAGTTCAGGTGGAGGGGAAGAGGGCTCCGGCGGATCCCCGGCACCAACCCCGGAACCCGCCCCCGGTCCCAACTCCCGCGCACAGCTGACAGATACCGCCTCGCGCGGTTGTAGGCGCATGCCCCGCCCGGCCAGACTCCTGGTCATCCACTGACGCCCACCTCGCAGCCTTTACGGAAGGACCGTCCATGTCTCAGCTCAAGATCCTCGCCATCTCCGGCAGCCTCCGCGAGGGCTCGTACAACACCGCCCTCGTGCGCGCCGCGCAGAAGTTCGCCCCCGGTGACCTCGACATCGAGAGCTACGAGGGCCTGCGCGACATCCCGCCGTACGACACCGACCACGACGTCGACCCGGCCCCGGTCGCCGTGGCCGACCTGCGCCGCCGCATCATCGAGGCCGACGGCCTCTTCATCGCCACCCCCGAGTACAACTACGGCGTCCCCGGCGTTCTGAAGAACGCCCTGGACTGGGCGAGCCGTCCGGCGCTCAACTCCTCGCTGACCGGCAAGCCGATCGCGATCGCCGGCGCCGCGCCGACCAACTTCGGCACCGTCCGTGCTCAGCTGGCCCTGCGCCAGTCCTTCCTGTGGACGGACTCCAAGGTCGTCGGCAAGCCCGAGCTGTGCATCTTCCGCGCCAACGAGCGCTTCGACGAGTCCGGCAACCTGACGGACGAGACCACCATCGAGATCCTGCACCAGCTGCTCGCCACGCTGGGCCAGAAGATCCGCGAGACCCGCGCGATCGCCAACGGCACCGTCTGATCCACCGGTCCGCACCCCCGCGGTCCGTCCCCGTCGGCCCGTCCCCCGTCCGCGGGGGTCGGGGCCGGTCCCGCGGGACCCCCACCGGACCGCACCGCCCCCCGGCCGGAGTCGCCGGCTCCCTGTTGTTCCCCCTCTCCGAAGGGCCGCTCACACCCCCGTAGCGGCCCTTCGGCATGTCCGGACCCCGGCCCTCCACCCCCGCCCGCCGGAGGTGACGAAGCCTGCTGCGGGCGCTGCCCGCACGCCGCGGGCCCTTGCGAGGATCGGGCCATGCGTGCAGCCTTCATCGAAGAACTGGGCCCCGCCGAGAACATCCGGTACGGCGACGTGGCCCCTCCGACCCCCGGCCCCACCGACGTCCTGGTCGACGTCGAGGCCGTGTCCGTGAACCCCGTCGACACCTTCGTCCGCTCCGGGCTCTTCCGCACCCCGGTCGAGTTCCCCTTCGTCGTCTCCCGCGACCTCGTCGGCACGGTCGTCTCCGCCGGCCCCGGTGCGGCCGGCTTCGCCGTCGGCGACCGCGTCTGGTGCAACAGCCTCGGCCACGGCGGCCGCCAGGGCGCCGCCGCCGAGCAGGCCGTGGTCCCGGTCGACCGGCTCTACCACCTGCCGCCCGGCGTCGACGCGGCCGAGGCCGTCGCCGTCGTGCACCCGGCCGGCACCGCCTACCTCGCCCTGTTCACCCACGGCCGGGTGCGGCCCGGCGAGACCGTCCTCGTGGCCGGCGCCGCCGGGAACGTGGGCAGCGCCCTGATCACCATGGCCGTCGAGGCCGGAGCCCGGGTCATCGCCACCGCGAGCGCCCGCGACGCCGAGCACTGCCGCGCCCTCGGCGCCGCCGAGGTCCTCGACTACAAGTACCCGGATCTGGCCGCCCGGATACGCGAGGCCGCCCCGCACGGCATCGACGTCCACATCGACACCTCCGGCACCAACGACCTCTCCACCGCCGTCGAGGTGCTCGCCCACCGCGGCCGGATCGTCCTCCTCGCCGGCGCCCGCTCCCAGCCCGTGCTGCCCGCCGGCCCGCTCTACATGAAGGACGGCGCCGTCGCCGGCTTCGTCATCTCGCACGCCACCACGGCCGAACTCGCCGAGGCCGCCGTCGCCATCAACCGCCTGCTCGCGAACGGCCGGCTGCGCGCCCGCTCCATCGAGCGGGTCCCGCTCTCGCAGGCCGCCCGGACGCACCGGCGCATCGAGGACGGCGACCTCCACGGCAGCCGCGTCGTCCTGCTGCCCAAGGAGTCCTAGGGCACCGGCCCGGCGGGGGCGCGCGGCCCGCACGCACCGCGCCCCCGCCAACCCCTGCGCACCTCCGTCCCGCCCCTCTTCCCGCCTCCTGCCGTCGACCTGACGGACTGACAGGTGACCCCCTCCGCCCCCCGTCAGCGGCTGCCAGACTGCGCGACATGGACGACTTCCCGCAGACCGCGGCCCCTGTGGAGACCGAACCGTCCGGCACGGGGGCGCGCTTCGCACTCCTCGGCGCCGTGCAGCTGCTGCTGAACGCCTCGGTGTCGGTGACCTTCGCCGCCGGCCCGGCCATGCAGCGGGAACTCGGCCTCAGCCGCATCGACCTCATCCTCGACAGCGCCGCCTACGGCCTCGCCTTCAGCGGGCTCCTGCTGCTCGGCGGCCGGCTCACCGACCGCGTCGGACAGCGCCGCCTGTTCTCCCGCGGGACCGCCCTGTTCGCCCTGGCCTCGCTGGCCGCGGCCCTGGCGCCCACCTCCCCGTTCGTCCTCGCCGCCCGCTTCCTGCAGGGCTGCGGCGCGGCGCTCGCCGCCCCCGCCGCCATGGCCCTGCTCCGGGTCGTCTTCCCCGGCGGCCGCGCCCGGGCCACCGCCCTGGCCCGCTGGGGGCTGCTGGCCAGCCTCGGCGCCGCCGTCGGCATCGTGCTCAGCGGGGTGCTGGTGGCCTGGCTGAACTGGCGGTGGAGCTTCGGCGTCCTCGCCGCCGTCGCCGCGGCCGTGCTGGTGCTCTCCCCGCGGGTCCTGCCGTCCGGCCCCGCGCCCGTCCGCGTCCCGGTCGACGTCCTCGGCGCCGTCCTCGGCACCCTCGCGCTGTCCACCCTCGGCTACGGGCTCGTGATGGTCGGCCCGCACGGCTGGGCCGCCCCGGAGGTCCTCGCCCCGCTCGCGCTCGGCGGGACCCTGCTCGGCGTGTTCGCCGCCGCACAGCGCCGGGTGCGCGCGCCGCTGCTGCCGCCGGGGTTCCTGGCCTCGCGCTACCGGGCGACCGCCCTGGTCTGCGCGCTGCTCGGCCCGGCGATCGGGGCGAGCACCGCCTTCCTGCTGGCCCTGTACGTCCAGCAGGAGCGCGGCTACTCGGCACTGGAGAACGCCCTCGCCTTCGTCCCCTACAGCGCGGTGCTGCTGGGCGTCGGCTTCGTCGCCGGGCGGATCGTCGCCCGGCACGGTGTGCGCGCCGTCGCGGTGGGCGGGCTGGCGGTCATCGCCGCCGGGCTGTTCCTCATCGGGGCCGTGGGGCTGCGTACCGGCTCGATGCCCGCGGTCCTCACCGGCCTGATCGTGCTGTCCGCCGGGATCGGCACACTGATGTCCGCGGCGGTGGTCGGCGCCGTCGCCGGGGTCCCGGAGGAGCAGTCCGCCCTCGCCGGTGCGGTGGTCAACACCGCGATCCTGGCCGGGCCGACCATCAGCCTCGCGCTGATCACATCCGCCGCCGATGCGCGCACCGCCTCGCTCCTGGCCGCCGGTGATCCGGCCGCGGCGACGGGCGGATACGCCTTCGCCTTCGAAGCGGCCTGCGGGGTGTTCGTGCTGGCCATCGCCCTGGCGGTATACGGCCTCGCCCCGACCCGCCGGGCCGCGGAACCCGCCCCCGTCTCCGGCCGCCCGGCGGAACGCTCCTCCACCCCGGCCTGAGCCCATCCCGGCCTCGCCGGCGTGTGAGGCGCCGGGTTTGGGGTGGAGCCCCAGGGAGCCCGGTTCCGCCGGGTACCGGGCTCTGCCCGGACCCGCGCCTCGATCGCCGGCGGGGCTGTATTTGCCGGGCCCCCGTCCCAGGGTTCGGCGGAGCCGTGATTGCCCTTCGGTGGCCCTTCGCAGCCGAGGGTCGGCAGAATCCAGCCTCGCCGGCGTGTGAGGCGCGGGGTCTGGCGGCGGAGCCCCAGGGAGCCCGGTTCCGCCGGGTAGCGGGCTCTGCCCGGACCCGCCCCTCGATCGCCGGCGGGCCTGTATTTGCCGGACCCCGTCGGCGGAGCCGGCTGCTTCTGGGGCGGCGCCCCAGGCGGCGGCGAGGGGGAGGCGGGGGGTCCCGCCGCCGTACGACCCCCGTGCGACCGCGCGACCGTGCCGACCCCCTTGACGCGCCGCCGCGCCAGGTGGACGCTCCCGCGGTCTCGATCCAACGGGTGCAGCTGGGGGGCCGCCATGCCGGAGCAGTCAGCCGAGTCGATCCAAACCGCAGGGGAACTGCGCGCACAGCTCGCGCAGCAGGGGGCGCGCTGGACGGTCGTCGAGCACCTCGCCGACGACGACCCCGTGCCCCGCCCTCCGCTCGGCATGGAACCGGGGGCGAATCTGACGCCCGCGCACGAGGCCCCCGCGGTCGACCTGCGCGCGCTCCTCGGGCACCCGAGCGGCAATCCGCACCTGACCCGCCGCCGGGCCGCCCACGGCCTGCTGCCCGAGACCACCGCGGGCGTCACGGCCCGGCCGGCCGCCGTGGACTGGCGGGTCCGCTGGGGTTGGCCCTGGATCACGAGGGTCAAGGACCAGAACCCCTGCGGCTCCTGCTGGGCCTTCGGCGCCGCCGGCCTGGTGGAGTCCATGGCCCGGATCGAGCACGGGGTCTGGGCCGAGCGCTCCGAGGGCGACGTGCACGACGGGCTGCGCTTCACCTGCGGCCAGGGCTCCAACCCGGAGACGGCGCTCGACTGGATCAAGGCCAACGGCGGCCTCGCCGACCCGGACTGCTGGCCGTACTCCCCGCCCCCGCCCTCCGTGCCCGCCGACCGCCGCGACGGCTGGCGCGCCGAGTACACCCCGAGCTGGGACCGCTCCGGACGCACCGTCCGCATCGCCGACTACGTCCGGCTCGGCGACGTGGAGCAGCAGAAGGTCTGGCTGGACACCGTCGGCCCGCTCACCGCCTGCTTCGACGTGTACGACGACTTCTTCGGCCTCGGCTCGGGCGTCTACCACCGCACCAGCGACCGCCTCGCGGGCGGCCACTGCGTGCTGATCACCGGCTACGACGACGCGGCCGGCTGCTGGCTGTTCAAGAACTCCTGGGGCACCGGCTACCACGTGGGCGGCTACGGCCGGATCGCCTACGGCGAGGTCAAGATCGACCACTGGGCCAAGTGCGGCCTGCGCGGCACCAACATCGACCCCTGGAGCAAGCGCCGCCTGCACGCGGGCAACGTGTACGAGAGCGGCAACGGCCGCGCCCACCGCAACTTCGAGCTGCTCGCCACCGCCGGAGGCGGCGGCCGCCTGCAGCACTGGTGGCGCGAGGGCGACGCCCCCTTCGCCTGGGCGCGTGCCGCGGTGTTCGCCGCCGACGCCTCCGGCCAGCCGGCCTTCACCGGGACCACGTACAACCGCAACATGGAGTCCCTGCACGTGACGACCGGCGGCCGGCTGCGCCACTGGTTCTACGAGCAGTCCGCCGGCACCTGGCGCGACGGCGGCGTCTTCGGCACGGGCGACGCGGCGGTCGGCTCGACCCCGGCGTTCATCCAGAGCGACTACGGCAAGCCGGGCAACTTCGAGGTGGTCGTCCGCACCGCCGACGGCCGTCTGAACCACTGGTGGCGCATCAACGGCGCCCCCTGGACCTGGAACGACGGCGGCCGCTTCGCCTCGGGCATCGCCCACTTCGGGCCCGCCCTCGTGCAGACGCGCAGCCGCCACCTCGACCTGGTCGCCACCCGTACGGACGGCCGGATGCAGCTGTGGTGGCGCGACGACCCGAACGGCTTCGCCTGGCGGGCCGGTGAGGTCTTCGGCAGCGGCGCCACCTCCGCGCCCTGCCTGATCGAGGCGCAGTACGGCGCCGCGGACGAGGACACCGCCGGGAACTACGAGCTGTGCGTGGCGGTCGCCGGCGGGCGGGTCGAGCACTGGTGGCGGGGCAACGCCTCGGGCGCGGCGTGGAGCCGCAGCGCGGTCTTCGGTCACGACGTGCTCGCCGTGACCGGGATGCTGCAGGGCAGCTTCGGGTTCAACCTGGAGGTCGTCGTACTGCGCACCGACCGGAAGCTCCAGCACTACTGGCGCGACGGCGCGGGCTGGCACGAGGGGGCCGTGATCGGGCCCGCCTGAGCGGGGTGGCGGAAGGAGCCGCAGCGGGTGGAGCAGCGCAGGGTGGTCCTCGCCGCCGGCGCGTCGTACGAGGTGCGGCTCGCCGGCCGTGGCGCGCTCGGCTACGTGTGGACCTGGCAGGTCACCGGTGACGCGGCCGCGGTGGAGGTGGCCCCGGCCCCCGGCCCCGGCCCCGCCCCCGGCCCGCCCCTGCTGCCCGGCGCCCCGCTGGAGCGGACGTACGTGGTCACGGGCCGCCGCGCGGGCGGGCGGGCCCGGATCCGCTTCGCGCAGATCCGCCCGCCCTACCCCCTGGAGACCCCGTACGACGAGCTCGTCCTGGAGGTGGAGGTCACCCCCGGCCCGGCCGCACCCGCCGCCGGGCCGTGAGCACGCGGTGCTGTACGGACTCCAGCGGCCCCCGCTCGAACCGGCGCAGCCACAGCGCCGACCCGGCGGCCAGGGCGAGCGAGACCGCCGCCCACAGCCCCATCACCCACCAGGGGCCGCTCCCGGCGAGCCGGTCGGCCAGGCCCAGCCCGATCCCGTAGCAGAGCAGCATGCACAGCAGGTTCTGGCCCACGTACGCGGAGAGGGCGGTGCGGCCGATGGCGCCGAGGGCGGCGGCCCCGCGGACGGCCGGGAAGCGGTCGAGGAGGCAGCCGATCAGGCCGATGTAGCCGAGGGCGATCAGCGGGGCGATGCCGTAGCGGCCCAGGACGAAGAAGTCGGGCCCGCCGAGCGCGGCGGCGGCGCCCAGCGGCAGGCCGAGGCCGAGCCCCCAGGCGGTCAGCCGGACCCGGATCCGGTGCCCGTCGGCGGTCGGGGCGAAGGCGCCGGCCCGGAACAGCCTCACCCCGAGGAGGAAGAGGAGGACGAGCAGGCCGAAGGAGAAGACGGGCTCGATGCGCAGGGCGAGGGCGTGGTCGAGCCGGAACCGGATCTGGTCGAGGTAGCCGCCGTGGGCGTAGAGCCCGACGGCGGCCGCATCGGGGGTCTCGGGGCCGGAGTCGGGGGTGGCCAGGTCGCCGAGGGTGACCAGGCCGATGAGGGCCAGGTGCAGGCTGCCCGCGACCCACATCGCCACCCGCCGCACCCGCTCGGAGCGGGCCAGCAGCCAGGCCGTGAGCAGGGCGGTGACCGCGTACCCCATCAGCACGTCCCAGGCGAAGACGAGGACGAAGTGGACGGTCCCCTCCAGGAAGAGGAACGCGGCCCGCCGCGGATAGCGCCCGGGCCAGGGCTCGCCGCGGCGCGCGGCGGAGTCGTACTGGATGGCCAGGCCCACCCCGAACAGGACCGTCAGGAGGGAGAGGAACTTGCCGTCGGCGAGGAAGCGGAAGACGGCCTCGGCGACGCCGGCCGCGGAGGGGTCGGCGAGCGGGTCGGGCAGGGCCATCGCGCCCTGGAGCACGCTCCACTCGGAGCCGGGCGAGGCGAAGATCCAGACGTTGGTCATGAGCGTGCCGAGGATGGCGGCGCCGCGCAGGACGTCGAGGAGCGGGATCCGGTGCGCGGCGGGCCGGGCGGCGGCCGCGCCCGGACCGCTGCTGCCGGGAAGGGTGGTGTGGGCCATGGATCCAGCGTCCGGGCGGACCGCGGCGGTTGCGTCCTGCCGCCGGACGAAGCCGCGGTACATCCTTGGATGCAGCGGCGGGGGCCCGGGGTCCACATCCTGGACCCGCAAAACCGTGCATCTCTCATGTATCTATGCTGTGCGCATGTCTGCCCCGCCCCTGGCCGCCGCTCCTGCGGCCACCGCCGCCGACCGCGTCTACCGGCACGTCAAAAAGGGCGTACTGGAACGCCGCTACGAGGGCGGCACCCTCCTCACCGAAGGCGGGCTCGCCGATGCGGTCGGTGTCTCCCGCACCCCGGTGCGCGAGGCGCTGCTGCGGCTGGAGACCGAGGGGTTGCTGAAGCTGTACCCGAAGAAGGGTGCGCTGGTCCTGCCGGTCTCCGTGCAGGAGATCGCCGACGTCATCGAAACCCGGCTGCTGGTCGAGGAGTTCACCGTTCGGGGGGCCGTGCCCGCGTCGCCCGGCCTGCTGGAGCGGCTCGCCGCCCTGCTGGAGGAGCAGCGCCGGCACGCCGCCGAGGGCGACCTCGCCGCGATGACGACCGCCGACCGCTGCTTCCACGCCGAGATCGTGCGCGCCGCCGGCAACCAGATCCTCGCCCGCCTGTACGACCAGCTCCGCGACCGGCAGTTGCGCATGGGCGTGGCCCTCCTGCACGCCCACCCCGAGCGGATCGAGCGGACCCTCGCCGAGCACGCCGGGATCCTCGACGCCCTGCGCTCCGGCGACGCCGAGGCGGCGGCCGCGGCCGTACGGGGGCACGTGGGCCGGGTCGGGGAACTGGTGCGGGGGCCGGTCCGGTGACGGGGCCGTCGCTCGGGCCCGTCCCGAAGGACCCGCCGGGCGGCCGGCGGGCGGTGGCCGTCTGGGGCATCGGCGTCGCCGTCTACTTCGTCGCGGTCATCTTCCGTACCAGCCTGGGCGTGGCGGGACTGGAGGCCGCCGACCGCTTCCACGTCAACGCCTCCGCCCTGTCCACCTTCTCCCTGCTTCAACTCCTCGTCTACGCGGGCATGCAGGTCCCCGTCGGCCTGATGGTCGACCGGCTCGGCACCAAGCGGGTGCTGACGCTCGGCGCGGTGCTGTTCACCGCCGGGCAGGTCGGTTTCGCGCTGTCGCCGACGTACGGGGTGGCGCTCGCCGCGCGCGCCCTGCTCGGCTGCGGCGACGCGATGACCTTCATCTCCGTCCTGCGGCTGGGCACCCGCTGGTTCCCGGCGCGGCGCGGTCCGCTGATGGCCCAGCTCGCCGGTCTCGTCGGCATGGCCGGGAACCTGGTCTCCACCCTCGTCCTCGCGCCCGTGCTGCACGGCCTCGGCTGGGTCCCCGCGTTCGCGGGCAGTGCGGCGGCCGGGCTGCTGGTGCTCGTCCCGCTGGTGCTGTTCCTGCGAGACCACCCGGAGGGGCACGAGCCGGTCCCGGTCCGAGCGGCGGCCGCCGGCGACGGGGCGGGTTTCGTCCGCAGCCAGATACGGGACTCGTGGCGGGAGCCCGGCACCCGGCTCGGGCTGTGGGTGCACTTCACCACCCAGTTCCCGGCGATGGTGTTCCTGCTCCTGTGGGGCATGCCGTTCCTGGTCGAGGCGCAGGGGCTGGAGCGGACCACCGCGGCCGGGCTGCTGACCCTCATCGTCGCCTCGAACATGGGCTTCGGCCTGGTCTACGGCCAGATCATCGGCCGCCGCCAGGGCGCCCGGATCCCGCTGGCCCTCGGCACCGTCGGGCTCACTGCCGCGCTGTGGGGCTCGGTGCTGGCCTATCCGGGGCAGCGGGCCCCGATGTGGCTGCTGGTCGCGCTGTGCGTGGTGCTGGGCACCTGCGGGCCCGCCTCGATGATCGGGTTCGACTTCGCGCGGCCCGCGAATCCGGCCGAGCGGCAGGGGACCGCCTCCGGGATCACCAACATGGGCGGGTTCCTCGCCTCGATGACGACGCTGCTGGCGGTCGGGATCCTGCTGGACGCCACCGGCGACGACTACCGGATCGCCTTCTCGTCCGTCTTCGTGGTCGAGCTGCTGGGCCTGGCCCAGATCCTGCGGCTGCGCGGCCGCGCCCTTGGCCGGGAACGGGAGCGCCAGCAACCACCCCTTGCCGCTGGGCGGAGCCGTTTCCCCACCCCGCCCCTTCCCGAACCGGGGGCTCCGCCCCCGGACTTCCGCGCCTCAAACGCCGGCGAGGCTGAATCAAGCCCGCGCGGCGTTTGAGCGCTGGGGGTACCCCCAGCGGTAGCTGGGGGAGGGTCCGGGCGGAGCCCGGTTTCGGGAAGGGGTGGGGAGGGGGCAGGCTCCGCGCAGCGGCAACAGGCAGCGGCCCGCAGGGATCCGCCGCCCGGCCGGGGAAAGGGTGTGGCCGGGGACCGGCGCGGGACGGACCCCCGTCCCATCCCGCACCGGCCGCCGGTGAAACATCGACATCCGGCCAACTGATGCCGAGCCTATGGCCGGGCCGAGCCTCCGGGTGTGCACTCCGCGCACGGCTCGTTGATGTTCCGCGCACACGCGCACGCAGACGCGCACGCAGACCCGCACGCAGACGGGCACGCGCACGCACACGCCCGCGCCCGCGCAGACGGCACCCGCTCCGCCCCCCACCGCCGATACTCCCCCGCACTCATCCCGTACGCCTCCCGAAAGGCCCGGCTGAACACCGACGCATTGGTCAGCCCCCACCGCGCGGCCACCGCATGCACGGGCCGCCCCCGCAGCGCCGGGTCCGCCAGATCGGCCCGGCACCGTTCGAGCCGGCGCTGTCGGATCGCGGCCGCCACCGTCTCGCCCTGCTCCCGGAACAGCAGCTGGAGCCGCCGCAGCGAGATCCCGTGCCGGGCGGCGACGGCGGCCGGCGTCAGTTCCGGATCGCCGAGGTTGTCGTCGACGAAGGTGTTGATCCGCTCCAGCAGGGCCCGGCTGCGGGTTTCGGCGGACAGCTCGTCCAGCGCGCCCAGCTGCCCGGCGAGGCAGGCACCCACCAGGTCCAGGGCCACCGCCCCCAGCCGCTCCAGCTCCGCCGGCCCGCAGTCCGAACCGTGCGCCGCGAGCGTGCGCATGTACTGGGCGAGGACCGCCCCCATGCCGTGGCCGCCCGGAATGCGCTGCGCCAGCAGCCGCTGCACCCGGGCCCCGCGCAGGGGCATCGCCTCGCGGGGGAACGACAGGGTCACGGCCCGGATCAGGCCGCCGTCCCCGGGCAGCGCCATGGACTCCATGGGCAGCGAGGTGTCCCAGAGCACCATGTCGCCGTGGAACAGGCCCGTGCCGGACCGGTTCTGGTCGAGGGTCATCGTGCCCTCGGTGACCAGCCCGATCTGGTACTGCTCGGGGTCGCTGCGCCGGACGTGGGCGGCCGTGCGGCGTGAGTACAGCGAGGAGAAGCCGAACGTGGACACCTGCACGCCGCCCAGGTCGAGGACGGCGGCGTCGGCACGGAAGTTGCCGGCGTGCTCACTGCGGATCGCGGTGGGCACGAGCTCGTGCGCGATGATCTCCGTGAACCAATCGAGCCGCTCCGCCTCCGGCACGACTGCGGACGACAGTCTGGACCACACGTTCCGGGAACCCCCTCTGCTGCACGGCGTTTGTCCCGCCCATGACAGGGACGACGCGGCGCGGCACACGGCGGTTCTCGGCTCAGGACGCGCCGAGGGGGCTGCCCCCGCCGTCCTACGGGGTGACGGCGAAGTGCGCCAGGATCGCCTCCGCCAGCGCCTGGTCGCCCTCCACCTTCACCCGGTCGGCCACCGCGTGCGGCCGGACCCGGCCCGCCGCCAGCCGGACGTACGTCTCCCAGTCCATCGCCAGCGTCACGGCCGGGCCGAGCGAGGGCGTGGAGTCGATCGAGCCCTGCCCGTCGGCATCCACCCGTACCGTCCGCAGGAACTCCACCGGCCCGTGCACGTCGATGACGACCGTGGACCTGGCGGGCGCCCCCGCCAGCTTGGCGACCACCTTCGGCAGCCCCGCCAGCAGGATGTCCCGCGCCACGTACGCCCCGGGCGAGTCCCAGTTGCCCGGCACGCCCAGCGCCGTCCGCAGGTCCTGCTCGTGGATCCACACGTCGAACGCGCGCAGCCGGGTCGCCAGTTCCAGGGTGATCTGGTCGCCGAGCGGCCCCCGCACCAGCGTGGCCGGATCCCGCTTCTCGTTGCGCAGCTGCCGCGACCGCCGGATGACCGTGTACTCCAGCTCGGAGGTCATCTCCGGCGCCGTGTGGTGGCGCCGGACGTCGACCTGGACCTCCATGTACCGGGTGAACTCGTCCACCACGTGCCGCAGATCGCGAGGCAGCGTGTGGATCGGCCGCGGATCCCCGAGCATTTCGGTCTCTATGCCGATGATGTGCGACACCACATCGCGCACCGACCAGCCGGGGCACGGCGTGGCCCGGTTCCACTCGCCCTCCGTCAGGGGGAGGACCAGCTCGGATATCGCCTCGATGGAGTGCGTCCACGCTTCGGCATAGGGCTGGAGGCTGGGATGCGGATGGACGGTCAACGGGACCCCTCGCGTGCTGTTCAGTGGCGCGTTTTTTTGGAAGCGTGTGGACTGATGCCCAAACTACGCTGCCGGTGAGCACCCCGGCAGTGCTTTCGGGTGACGATCGTAGGCCGAGTTGACGGCTTCAATGCCAGGACGGTGGTAGTGTGCGCGCCTCACTGATCCAAATCGCGGTGACGGACGGGGAGTCGGTGTCCCACCGGCGGTCCCGCGTCGCCGATCTCGTACGGGAGCAGGCGGGCTCGGACCTCGTCGTGCTGCCCGAGCTGTGGACGGTGGGCGCCTTCGCCTACGAGCAGTTCGAGACCGAGGCCGAACCGCTGGACGGCCCCACCTTCGACGCGATGTCCAAGGCCGCGAGGGACGCGGGGGTCTGGCTGCACGCCGGCTCCATCGTGGAGCGCGCCGGCGACGGCTCCCTCTACAACACCGCCCTCACCATCTCCCCGGCCGGCGAGCTGGCGGCCACGTACCGGAAGATCCACCGCTTCGGCTTCGACCAGGGCGAGGCGGTGCTGATGGCCGCCGGCGACACCCTGACCACGGTGGCGCTGCCGGAGCAGACCCTCGGCATCGCCACCTGCTACGACCTGCGCTTCCCCGAGCTGTTCCGCGGCCTGGTCGACGCCGGGGCCACCACGCTGGTCGTGGCCGCCGGCTGGCCCGCCCGGCGCCGGGCCCACTGGACGCTGCTCAACCGGGCGCGCGCCGTCGAGGACCAGGCGTACGTCCTGGCCTGCGCCCTGGCCGGTACCCACGCGGGCGTCGAACAGGCCGGCCACAGCCTGGTGGTGGACCCGTGGGGCGAGGTCCTCGCCGAGGCGGGCCCCGGCGAGGACGTCCTCACCGTCGACCTCGACCCGGCGAAGGTGGCCGAGACCCGCGACCAGTTCCCGGCCCTGAAGGACCGCCGCCTGTAACCGCCCCCGCTCCGGCCGGCACACCGCGGGAGCGGTGGGCCGGCGGACGGGACGGGGCGGAGCGGATTCCCGGCCGGGACCGGAATCCCGGCCGGGACCGGATTTAATCCCTCCATGGCCCTGCTCTACGTGACCGACCTGGCGTACCCGGCGCGCGGCCGCCGGTACGGCGACGAGGACGTATTCCTCACCTCCCGGCTCCGCGACCGCTTCCCGCTGGCCCTGTGCCACCCGCGGGACGCGGCCGCCCTGATGGGCGGCTTCGAGGCCGTCGTCGTCCGCAACAGCGGCCCGGTCCTGCACCACCAGGAGGCGTACGACCACTTCCGCGCCGCGGCCCTCGCCGCCGGAACCCGTGTCTACAACCCCCTGTGCGGCCGCGGCGACATGGCGGGCAAGCAGTACCTCCTGGACCTGACCGCCGCCGGCCTGCCGGTCATCCCGACCGTCGACGACCCGGCCCACCTCGACCGGCTCCCGCAGGTCCCGGTGTACGCGGTGAAGCCCAAGCAGGGCGCCGACTCCATCGGCCTCGCCTTCACCGCCGAGCCAGTCGGCCCGGCCGGCGAGGTCCTGATCCAGCCGAAGATCGACTTCACGTACGAGGTGTCCTTCTACTTCGTCGACGACGCCTTCCAGTACGCCCTGTACGCGCCCGACCCGGCCCGCCGCTGGGAGCTGCGCCCGTACGAGCCGACCGCCGCCGACCTGGACTTCGCCCGCACCTTCATCGCCTGGAACACCCTCGACCACGGCATCCAGCGGGTCGACGCCTGCCGGGCCCCGTCCGGGGAGCTGCTCCTGGTCGAACTGGAGGACCTCAACCCGTACCTCTCCTTGGACCTCCTCCCGCCCGACACCCGCGACGCCTTCGTCACGGCGCTGGCCCGATCCCTGCACGCCTTCCTGGCGGCCTGATGTCAGAGGCGGGTGCGAGGCTCCCGTCATGGACAAGCAGACGTTCTGGAAGCTGATCGAGTCGGCCCGCGCGGACGCCGAGCCGGACCGGGTCGCGGAGCACGCGGCCCGGCTGCTGGCGCTCCGTCCCGCGGCCGAGATAGCCGCAGCCCAGCAGGTGCTGTGGGACCTGCTGGCCGAGTCCTACCGCAGCCCGCTGTGGGCCGCCGCGTACGTGATCAACGGCGGCTGCTCGGACGACGGCTTCGACTACTTCCGCGGCTGGCTGCTGACCCAGGGCGAGGAGGCCTTCACCCGCGCCCTGGCCGACCCGGACTCCCTGGCCGACCACCCCGCCGTGCGCGAGGCGGCGGCGGAGGGCCTGGAGCTCTGGGACGAGGAGGCCCTGTCCATCGCCTGGACCGCCTACACCGAGGCCACGGGCCGCGAACTCCCGGCGGATTCCTTCACCATCAGCTACCCGCCCCTGGACCCGGCCTGGTCCTTCGACTTCGACGACACCACCGAAACCGCCACCCGCCTCCCCCGCCTGACCGCCTTGTTCGGCTAGAGCCCGCTGGTGTCGAGCTCGATGCCGAACGGCTCGGGCAGCCGCACCGGCGTTCCGAACGAGTGCGGGCCGTCGACCCCGGTGTACCCGAGCCGCCCGGGCCCGGAGAACACCGTGACGGTCTTCTCCACCCGGTCGACCAGGAGGTACAGGGGCGCCCCGTACTCTGCGTACCGCTTGCGCTTGACGACCCGGTCGGTCTCTGCGTTCGAGCCCGACGCCACCTCGACGATCAGCAGCGTCTGGTCGGGGAGCAGGGCTTGAGCGCCCCTCACCAGGTCCTTCGGGACGACGGCCAGATCGGGCACGTACCAGTTGGCGGACCCCGGAAGGTCCAGGTTGCCCGAACCGGTGACACAGCCCAGATCTCGGACCCGAGGCTTGATCTGGTCGCGGATCTCTTCCGCTGCGTTCTCGTGGTCCCAGCTGGGCGTCACATTTGCGACGACCCCCTCGATCAGCTCGGCGCGGTCTCCGCACAGACGCTGCAAGGCGTACTTCAACGCTCGCTCGGGATCGATGCCCTCGCTGTAGTCGATGGGCCCGTGTGCGGTGGTCATATCGGACGCCTCCTTCGCTCCCCGCGGCCAGAGTCGCATGCGGGCGCCGGGTGCGTCGTCACCCCGGAGAGTGGATGTGCCCCGGGCATGCGGGTTGATCTGCCGTTCACACTCGGATGGCAAGCTTGAAACATGAACGATGCTGCCCCGGCGCCCACCCCCGCGCCCGCGCCCCGCCGTGCCCGTCTCCGTGCCCCCGAGCTGATCGGCAAGGGCGGCTGGCTGAACACCGGAGGCAAGGAGCTGTCCCTCGCCGAGCTGCGAGGGCGCATTGTGATCCTGGACTTCTGGACCTTCTGCTGCATCAACTGCCTGCACGTCCTCGACGAGCTGCGGGAGCTGGAGGAGAAGCACCGCGACACCGTGGTGATCATCGGCGTGCACTCGCCGAAGTTCGTGCACGAGGCCGAGCACGCGGCCGTCGTCGACGCCGTCGAGCGGTACGAGGTGCACCACCCGGTGCTGGACGACCCCGAGCTGGCCACCTGGAAGCAGTACGCCGTACGGGCCTGGCCCACGCTCGTCGTGATCGACCCCGAGGGGTACATCGTCGCCCAGCACGCCGGCGAGGGGCATGCCCACGCCATCGAGCGCCTGGTGGAGGAGCTGGAGGCCGAGCACGAGGCCAAGGGCACCCTGCGGCGCGGAGACGGCCCGTACGTGGCGCCCGAGCCGGTCGCCACCGACCTGCGGTTCCCCGGGAAGGCCCTCGTCCTGCCGTCCGGGAACCTGCTGGTCTCCGACTCGACCCGGCACCAGCTCGTGGAGCTCGCCGCCGACGGCGAGACCGTCGTACGCCGCATCGGCAGCGGGGAGCGCGGCTTCGGTCCGGACGCCTTCAGCGAGCCGCAGGGGCTGGCGCTGCTGCCCGACGGGCGGGTCGTCGTCGCCGACACCGTCAACCACGCGCTGCGGGTGTTCGACCCCGCCACCGGCGGCGTCGAGACCGTCGCCGGGACCGGCCGGCAGTGGTGGCAGGGGTCGCCGACGTCCGGGCCGGCCCTTGAGGTGGACCTGTCCTCGCCGTGGGACGTGGCCTGGTGGCAGGGCAGGGTGTGGATCGCCATGGCCGGCGTGCACCAGCTGTGGACCTGGGACCCGGAGACCGGGACGGTGGAGGTCAGCGCCGGCACCACCAGCGAGGGCCTCCACGACGGTCCCGCCCTGGAGGCCTGGCTCGCGCAGCCGTCCGGCCTCGCCGCCGCCGGCGACCGGCTGTGGATCGCCGACTCCGAGAACAGCGCCCTGCGCTACGTCGAGCCCGACGGGGACGGCGGCGGGTATGCGCTGCGGACCGCCGTCGGGACCGGCCTGTTCGACTTCGGGCACCGGGACGGGGACGCCGCCCAGGCCCTGCTCCAGCACCCGCTCGGGGTGACCGCCCTGCCCGACGGCTCGGTCGCGGTGTGCGACACGTACAACCACGCCCTGCGCCGCTACGATCCGGCGGCCGGCCAGGTCACCACGCTGGCCACCGACCTGCGCGAGCCCAGCGACGCGGTGCTGGCCGGCGAGGACATCGTGGTCGTGGAGTCCGCCCGGCACCGGCTGACCCGGCTGCGGCTGCCGGAGGAGGCCGTACGGGTCGACGCCGTCGCCCACCGCACGCAGCGCGCCGCGACCGAGGTGGCCCCGGGCACGATCCGGCTCGACGTGGTCTTCCAGGCGCCGAGTGGGCAGAAGCTCGACACCCGGTACGGGCCGTCCACGAGGCTGCTGGTCTCGTCGACCCCGCCGGAGCTGCTGGTGGCGGGGGAAGGGACCGGCACGGACCTGTTCCGCGAGCTGGCCCTGAACCCGGAGGTCACCGAGGGCGTCCTGCACGTCTCGGCCATGGCGGCGTCCTGCGACGACGACCCGGCGAACGAGTACCCGGCCTGCCACGTGCACCAGCAGGACTGGGGCGTGCCGGTGACGGTCGTCCCGGGCGGCGCGGAGCGGCTCCCGCTCGTCCTCGCCGGTCTCGACGCCTGAGGGGGCCGGGCGACCAGGCGCCGGGTGCGATGCCGCCGGCGCCGGGTCGGTCCCCTGTGGGTCAGCCGCCGAGGGCCTCGCGGACTTCCTCTCCCTTGGCGTCCTCGTGCCGGCCGGGCTCGGCCTGCTGCTCGGGCTGCCCGGGCTGTCCGGGCTCGGCCTGCTGTCCGGGCTCGGCCGGCTGCTCGGGCTGTCCGGGCTCGGCCTGCTGTCCGGGCTCGGCCGGCTGCTCGGGCTGTCCGGGCTGTCCGGGCTCGGCCTGCTGTTCGGGCTGTCGGGGCTCGGCCTGCAGCCCGGGCTGTCCCGGCTCGGCCGGCTTGTCCGCCTTCTCGGGCTTCACGGACGCTCCCGCGCCCTTGTCGATGTCGGCGACCAGCAGGTTGGGGTCCTTCACCTCCGCCACGAAGGACGCGGAGGGCACGTACGCCTTCTGGCCGCGGATCGCCACCGACGTCGGGCCGGACAGGCCGTCCTTCGCCGTCAGCACGGTGGTGTGGGTGCCGTCGGGCCGTACGAGCACCACCTCGTTCGGCGCGTGCAGAGCGGCGAGCACCGTCTCGTCGTGCTCGGCGAAGGTGAAGTCGTCGATCCCGGCCAGCCCCGATGCCCGGGTCTCGATCGCCCCGGGCGTCCCGTCGTCCTGGATCGGAATGCGCAGCAACGTGCCGGCGTCGGTGTTGGTGACCCACACGGCGTTGCGGCGCAGCTTGATGCCGTTGGCGCCGGCGAAGGAGGTCGGCTGGAGCTCGGGGCCGGTGGTCCACGGGATCACCGTGCGGTCCTTCAGGGAGATGCGCCAGACCGTGCCGAGGGCGGAGTCGGCCGCGTAGAGGAAGCCGAGGCGCCGGTCGTGCGCGAGACCGTTGGCGAAGGCGTCCGGCGGCAGGTCGGCGAACTTGGAGACCGTGCCGTCCGCCGCGATCCGGTAGACGCCGTTCTCCTCCGTGCCGGTGACGTAGTTGACGTAGAGGGTGCCGTCGTGGGTGCGCACGATCCCGGTGGCGATCGCCCCTCCGGCGGGCGTGTGGGCGTCGGCCACGTCGGGGAGGGTCGCGATGTCGCGGGTGGTGCCGTCCTTGTCGACCCGGACGACCTTGTGGGCGAGGGCGAGGGTCAGGTCGGCGGAGCCGTCGGGCTCCAACGCGATGTTCTCGGGGGTCTCGCCCTTGTCGTAGTCGGAGTGCGCGGCGATGCGCGGGTTCGAGAGCCGGAGCCAGTCCGCGTCCGTCAGGTCCGACGAGGGCGGCGGGGAGACCGGGGCCGCCGGGGACACGGGGGCCGCCGGGGACACCGGGGCCGGCAGGGGCGTCGGGGCCTCGGGAGGTGTCGGTGACGCGGGCGGCGCCGAGTCCGACGAGGGCACCGGGAGCGGCGGGGGCGAGGCCAGGGCCGGGGCGGGGGCCGCTGCGAGCAGGGCGAGGGCGAGGGCGAGGGCCGGGGCGGGGGTACGGAGCACGGGACTCTCCTTCTCGGCCGGCGGGCAGCCGGGCACGTGACGGGAGAGTCCAGAACAACATGACGCGGTGTCACCATCGTTTCATCACACCGCGGGCCGGGCGGAGATCCCCCGCCCGGCCGATACCCGCCTCAGCCCTCCAGGAAGGCGAGCAGTGCGTTCGCGAGGTGGTACGGGTCCTCCGCGCCGCACAGCTCGCGCGCGCTGTGCATGGACAGGATCGCGACGCCGATGTCCACGGTCTGGATGCCGTGCCGCGCGGCGGTGATCGGGCCGATCGTCGTGCCGCAGGGCATCGAGTTGTTCGAGACGAAGGTCTGCCACGGCACCCCGGCCCGCTCGCAGGCCGCCGCGAAGACCGCGCGGCCGCTGCCGTCGGTCGCGTACCGCTGGTTGACGTTGACCTTCAGGATGGGGCCGCCGTTGGCCCGCGGGTGGTGCGAGGGGTCGTGCCGCTCCGCGTAGTTGGGGTGCACGGCGTGGCCGGTGTCGGAGGACAGGCAGATGCTGCCCGCGAAGGCCCGGGCGCGGTCCTCGTACGAGCCGCCGCGCGCGAAGATGGAACGTTCCAGCACGTTCCCCAGCAGCGGGCCGTCCGCCCCGGTGTCGGACTGGGAGCCGTTCTCCTCGTGGTCGAAGGCGGCCAGCACCGGGATGTGGTCGAGCCGCTCGGAGGCCGAGACGGCGGCCAGGGCGGCGACGCCCGAGTGCACCGAGATCAGGTTGTCCATGCGCGGGCCGGCGACGAGCTCGCGGTCGCGGCCGAGGTACGCGGACGGCTCGATCGAGTGGACCATCAGGTCCCAGCCGGCCACCGAGCCCTGAGGCAGCTCCTCTTCCTCCTCCAGGAAGGCGATGAGGTCGCCCTCCTGCACCTCGCCCAGGCCCCAGATCGGCTGCATGTGGCGCTGCTTGTCGAGCTTGAGGCCGTCGCTGTTGACCGACCGGTCCAGGTGGACGGCCAGCTGCGGCACGCGCATCAGGGCGCGGTCCACGTTGACCAGCCGCTCGCTGCCGTCGCGCAGCGTCAGCCGCCCGGCCAGGCCCAGGTCGCGGTCCAGCCAGGTGTTGAGCAGGGTGCCGCCGTAGATCTCGACGGCGATCTGCCGCCAGCCGGCCGCCCCGGTGTCGGGCAGCGGCTTGACCCGCAGGTTGGGCGAGTCGGTGTGCGCGCCGATGATCCGGAAGGGCGTGTGCGCGGCGGCGCCCTCCGGGACGAACCACGCGATCAGCGCGCCGCCGCGGAGCACGTACCGGCCCCCGCTGCCCGCGTCCCAGGCGTCCGTTTCCGACACCTGCCTGAACCCTGCCTTCTCCAGCCGCTCGGCCGCATTGGCCACGGCGTGGTACGGCGACGGACTGGCCGTCAAAAAGGTCATCAGATCGTCGGTGTGGCCGCGGTCGAAGCGGGCTGGAGAGCTCATGTGGTTCACCTTAACGACGGTCGTGTTCGCCTTGGCCGGACTGCGGCGGATGGCCGAAACGCCGGTCCGGCGGGCTGTGTGGTCCACAGGTCCGGCGGCTTCTCAGCCCGGCGGCCGCTCGAATCGGCGCTGCAGCTGTCTGCGCTCGCCCCGGCGGATGCGCGGGAGCATCTCCGGGACGCTCGCGGAGCGCTGCGCGCGTCTCTTGCGTCCGGCGCAGAAGATACAGGCCTCACCGGGTGGCGCGTCCGGATCGACGGGGGCGCCGGGGTGCTCCGAGCAGCCGGTCGCGTTCCGCGGACGGGACAGCTCGCGGGCCACGATGAACGCCTTGTGCAGATCGTCCGCGATCCGTACGAAGTCGTCCGCGGGGGAGGAGAAGCCCAGGTGGAAGCGGCGCTCCTCCACGTCCTGCAGGTGCTTCCGCAGCGCCTGGAGGGTGTACGGCGGGTCGGGCACCGGATACCCCAGCCGGCGCTGCTCCCCGGCCGGCGGGGCGGCGGCCGCGGGCAGCCCGCGCCGGCCCCGGTCGCGCAGCCCGAGACGGCGGCGGTCGTTGCAGATCAGGCAGCGGCCCCAGCCGTCGGGCGCCTCGGGGTCGAGGGCGCCGTTGGGGTGCTCGGGGCAGCCCGTGTAGCTCTTGGCGGGGGCCAGCCCGGCCGCGGTCTGGAACGCGGTGTAGAGGGCGTCGGCCACGGCCTCGTACTCCGCGGGGTGGGCGCCCTCGTACAGCTCGCGCAGGTGGTCGCCGAGGCTGCCCAGGGCAGCCTGCAGCTCCTTGAGGGCGTATGGCCGCCCCGTCGGGACGGAGTACCCCCTGCCGTTGCCGTGCTGCTCCTGTGGACTCATGCCTACGAGCGTCCCATGAACGACTGACAAGGAGGGAAATCGCGAGGTCAGCGGGGTGCACGCGCAGGACCGCCGACAGTGGCCGAGGCCGCGGCCGCGTACACCGGCGGCCGGATCCCCGAGCGGAGGATCCGGCCGCCGTCGTACCCGTGTACGTGGTGGTGGTGCAGCGTGCGCCTTAGAAGACGGCCTCGTCGAGCTCCATCAGGGAGTTGTCGACGCCCTCGGCGAGCTGGCGCGCGACCGAGACGCCCGGGAGCATCTGCGACGCGAAGAACTTCGCGGCCGCGATCTTGCCCTGGTAGAAGGGGACGTCCTTGCCGGAGGCGGTGGGCAGCTTCTCGGCGGCCACGGCCGCGCCCTTGAGCAGCAGGTAGCCGACGACGACGTCACCGGAGGCCATCAGCAGGCGGGTGGTGTTCTGGCCGACCTTGTAGATGTTCTTGACGTCCTCGCCGGTGGCGGTGAGGTCGACGATCATCTGGCCGACGATGCCCTCGAGGTCCACCGCGGCCTTGGCGAGCGCGTCGCGGGCGCCGGCCAGCTCCTCGCCGCCCTCGGCGCCGGCCAGGAACTTCTTGATCTCCTCGGAGAGGAGGTTCAGGGAGGCGCCCTGGTCGCGGACGATCTTCCGGAAGAAGAAGTCCTGGCCCTGGATCGCGGTGGTGCCCTCGTACAGGGTGTCGATCTTCGCGTCGCGGATGTACTGCTCGATCGGGTACTCCTGCAGGAAGCCGGAGCCGCCGAAGGTCTGGAGCGACTGGGCGAGCTGCTCGTAGCCCTTCTCGGAGCCGTAGCCCTTGACGATCGGGAGCAGCAGGTCGTTCAGGCCGTGCAGGGCCTTGGCGTCCTCGCCGGCCGCCTCCTTGACCGCGATCTCGTCCTGCACGGAGGCCGTGTAGAGGACGAGGGAGCGCATGCCCTCGGCGTACGCCTTCTGCGTCATCAGCGAGCGGCGGACGTCCGGGTGGTGCGTGATGGTGACCTTGGGCGCGGTCTTGTCCATGAAGTTGGCCAGGTCGGTGCCCTGCACGCGCTCCTTGGCGTACTCCAGGGCGTTGAGGTAGCCCGTGGAGAGGGTGGAGATCGCCTTCGTGCCGACCATCATGCGGGCGAACTCGATGATCATGAACATCTGGCGGATGCCGTCGTGCTTGTCGCCGATCAGCCAGCCCTTGGCGGGGTGCTGGTCGCCGAAGGTCATCTCGCACGTGTTGGAGGCCTTCAGGCCCATCTTGTGCTCGACGTTGGTGGCGTAGACGCCGTTGCGCTCGCCCAGCTCGCCGGTCTCCCAGTCGAAGTGGAACTTCGGGACGAGGAAGAGCGACAGGCCCTTGGTGCCCGGGCCGTGGCCCTCGGGGCGGGCGAGGACGTAGTGGAGGATGTTCTCCTCCATGTCGTGCTCACCGGACGTGATGAAGCGCTTGACGCCCTCGATGTGCCACGAGCCGTCCGCCTGCTCGACGGCCTTGGTGCGGCCGGCGCCGACGTCCGAGCCCGCGTCCGGCTCGGTGAGGACCATGGTGGAGCCCCAGCGCTTCTCGACGGCGATCTGGGCGATGCGCTTCTGCGCCTCGTTGCCCTCCTCGTACAGGACGCCGGCGAAGGCCGGGCCGGAGGAGTACATCCAGACGGCCGGGTTCGAGCCGAGCAGCAGCTCCGCGTAGGCCCAGATCAGGGAGCGGGGCGAGGTGGTGCCGCCGATCTCCTCGGGCAGGCCGAGGCGCCAGTACTCCGACTCCATGAAGGCGTTGTAGCTCTTCTTGAAGGAGGCCGGGACCGGGGCCGTGTTGGTGGCCGGGTCGAAGACCGGCGGGTTGCGGTCGGCGTCCGCGAAGGACTCGGCCAGCTCGTTCTCGGCGAGACGGGCGATCTCGGACAGGATGCTCTTGGCGGTCTCGGTGTCCATCTCGCCGAACGGGCCGGTGCCGTACAGCTTGTCGCGGCCGAGCACCTCGAAGAGGTTGAACTCGATGTCGCGGAGATTCGACTTGTAGTGCCCCATGGCGACGGCTCCGTTAAGGCTCGGGAAGACGGGTTCCTCGTACATACCAATCGGTAACGTCATGATGCTACCCGTCGGTAATAAGACGCAACCCTTGCCCGATCACTGTGACCAGCGTCAAGCGGGGGAAGCCTGGCGGGAATGCGTGTCCACGGGGCGCGGGGCGATCGGTAGGCTTCGGTCCATGTACGGCTACGACCAGAACGTGAGCGCAGGGCAGCAGTACGCCGCCCCGCAGCAGACGGCCGGCGGGTACGGCGAACAGCCGCTGTACCCCGAGCCCTCGCCGCCGTCGCTCGCCGACGCCGTGCGGGCCTTCACGACCGGGTCGCTGTCCGCCGAGGACTTCCAGCAGATCTTCGCCACCTCGAAGGTCTACTGCCCGCGCGGCGACACCCCGGGCTTCCTGGCGCTGCACAACACGCAGCAGCCGGTCATCCCCATGTTCAGCACCCTCAAGGAGCTCCGCCGGTACGCCGGCAAGGAGTCCAAGTACTTCGTGATCACCGGCGCCGAGGTGATCGACCTGCTGCCGACCGGGTACGGCTTCGTCCTCGACATGGAGGGCGACCACCGGATGGTCTTCGACGCGAAGGCGGTCGAGCAGATGGTCGACTTCGCGATGCGCCGCATGTACGGCTAGTCGGTAGGCCCGACGGCGGGGCCGGACTGGCCGGACCCCCGTCCCGGGCGCGGGCGGTGCCGGCGGCCTTCTGGGGCTCCGCCCCAGACCCGCGCCTCAATCGCCGGCGGGGCTGGATCGGCCGGACCCCCACTTCGAATGCCGCGCGAACCGGCAAACCCAGCCCGCGCGGCGCTTGAGCGCACCCCATGCAGGCTGGGCAAATCCGGCCGCGCGGGCGTTTGAGCGCACCCCATGCAGGCCGGGCAAATCCAGCCCGCGCGGCGTTTGAGCGCACCGGGCGCGGAGCGCCCGGAACGGGGTGCCGGGCGGAGCCCGGGCGCCCGGCGGGGGCCGGGGCCGCAGGCCCCGGTTTCGGGAAGGGGCGGGGGGGGGAGCAGCTCCGCGCAGCGGCCCCGCCCCGCCGGGCCCGACCTTTTGCCGCGCCCGAACGGCGGCGGCCCCGCCCCGCCGGGCCAGACCTTCCGCCGGGACGGAACGGCGGCGGCGCCGGCCCCCACCTTTCGGCCGTGCCCGAAAGCATCGCGCCCCCCACGCACCCACCCGCACCATCGACCCCGCAGGGGGCGCACCACGGGGGGTCTGCCCCCCTGCCTTCCCAGACGCGTGCACACCGTCTTCAACAACCAGACCGACGGCTGGAAGCTCTGGCTGTGCAAGGGCAGCAACGGCGACCGGTGCGACTGGCTCCTGTCGGCCGGCGCCGCCACCGAGGCCGATCTCGGACCGTACAACTCCTTCGTGCTCACGCCGTAACGGCAGCTCCGGACCCATGGGGGACCCCGGGGAATTCCTCCGGGGCCCCCGCCGTTCTGCACGGGTGGCAGGAAGTTCGAGTTTCAACTAAACTCGAGGCAGAAGGAGGTCCCGACATGCCTGCAGTGACTGTGGAGAACCCGCTGACGCTCCCCCGCGTCGCGGAGCCGACCCCGGAGACCGCCGCCCGCAAGGTGCTGGCCGTCGCCACCGCCCCGGGCGGCTTCGAGGGCGAGGGATTCCCGGTGCGCCGTGCGTTCGCCGGGATCAACTACCAGTACCTCGACCCGTTCATCATGATGGACCAGATGGGCGAGGTGGAGTACGCGCCGGGCGAGCCCAAGGGCACCCCTTGGCACCCCCACCGCGGCTTCGAGACCGTCACGTACCTGATCGACGGAACCTTCGTCCACCAGGACAGCAACGGCGGCGGCGGTGTCATCAACGGCGGCGACACCCAGTGGATGACCGCCGGCTCGGGCCTGCTGCACATCGAGGCCCCGCCGGAGTCCCTCGTCGTGTCCGGCGGGCTCTTCCACGGCCTCCAGCTGTGGGTGAACCTCCCGGCCTCCGACAAGATGATGCCCCCGCGCTACCAGGACATCGGCGGCGGCAACGTCAAGCTGCTGACCACCCCGGACGGCGGCGCCCTGCTCCGGGTGATCGCGGGTGAGCTCGACGGCCACGCCGGCCCCGGCATCACCCACACCCCGATCACGATGATCCACGCGACCCTCACCCCGGGCGCGCAGCTCACCCTGCCGTGGCGCGAGGACTTCAACGCCCTCGCGTACGTGCTGGCGGGCCGCGGCAGCGTGGGCACCGAGCGGCGTCCCGTCCACACCGGCCAGACCGCGGTCTTCGGCGACGGCGGCTCGATCACGCTGCGGGCCGACGCCTCCCAGGACTCCCACACCCCGGACCTGGAGGTCGTCCTCCTCGGCGGGCGCCCGATCCGGGAGCCGATGGCGCACTACGGGCCGTTCGTCATGAACAGCCGCCAGGAGCTGCAGCAAGCGTTCGACGACTTCCAGGCGGGCCGCCTGGGGATCATCCCCACGACCGCCCGCACGGGCCTGGGCCACCGCGGCACCGGCCCGGTGGAGGAGGACTGACCGGAAGGCCGGATCGCCCTCCCGCCACCGCGAGGACCCACCACGAGGAAAGAGGCACGTTCCCGGTGCGAGCTCTGCGCTCGCCGCCGGGGACGTGCCTTCGCCGTTATCGGCGGGGTGCCGGGTCCAGGGCGGCGCGCATCAGGCGCCGTGCGCGGGAGGCCGCCGCGTCGTCGCCGAGGAGCTGGATCTCCTGGTTGGCGGCCATGGCGATGCCCGCCAGGGTGGACACGAGGTCGTCGGCGTCGAGCTCCGGGGCCAGGTCCCCGGCGGCCTGGGCGGCCGTGACCTCCTCGCGCAGGAAGCGCCGCCAGCGGGCCACCGCCTCGCGGACGTGGTCGCGCAGCTCGCCCGGCTGTCCGTCCAGTTCGCAGGAGACGGCCGTCACGAAGCAGCCGTTGGGGAACGGGCTGTCGGCCAGGTAGCCGCACCATGCGTCGATCACCGCGGTCAGGCGCGGCAGGCCCGGACCGGCGGCGCGGGCCGGGACCGCCACGGCCTGCGTGAACATGTCCACCGCCCGGGTGAGGGCGGCCAGTTGCAGTGCGGCCCGGGAGCCGAAGGGGCCGACCACCCCCGCCTTGCTCATGTCGAGCGCCTCGGCCAGCGAGCCGATGGTCAAGCCGGCCAGTCCCTGGCCGGACGCCTGGGTCACCGCGGCGCCGACGATGCGGTCGCGGGTGCGCTGCGCCTCTTCGGCTGACTTCCTCATGGCTCTCATCTTAGCGAACGCTCGTCTGCTATTTTGGCGAACGATCGTACGCCAAGTCGTCCACGGAAAGGACAACCGCATGCGGATCCGCTGGCTGGGATGGGCCGGAGTGGAACTCGAATCCCAAGGGGAGAGCCTGGTCATCGACCTGCTCGGCCGGCCCGAAGGGGTCCTGGAGGGAACCGCGCTCTCCGCGCCGCTGCCCGCCGTCACGCCGCCGCGCGCACAGGGCCACGTACTCGCCGGACTGTGCACCCACCTCCACCGCGACCACACCGACGCCGGCGCCCTGGCCCGGGCGCTGCGCCCGGGCGGCCCGGTCCTGCACCCCGAGTCCTTCGGCGGCGACGACCACGAGAACCTGTGGACCCTCAAGGCGGAGGCCGAACTCACCGCCCACGGCCTGCCCCGGCGGCCCATGGGGCTGTGGGAGACCACCCGGATCGGCCCGTTCACCATCGCCGCCGTCCCCGCCGTCGACACCCTCGGCGACCCCCAGGTCTCCTGGGCGGTCGAAGCCGACGGCAAACGGGTGATCCACCTGGGCGACAGCATGTTCCACGGCTACTGGTGGCGCGCCGCCCACCGCCACGGCCCCTTCGACGCGGTGCTCACACCCATCAACGGCCCGACGGTCTGCTTCCCGCACTGCCAGCCGCCCAGCCCCTTCCCCGCCGCCCTCGACGCCCGGCAGGCGGCCGTGGCAGCGCGCCTGCTCGGGGCGAGGACCGCGATACCGATCCACTACGACGGCTTCCACCTCGACGGGTTCTACGCCACCGAGCCCGACGAACTGGCCCGCTTCCTCGACGCGGCCGCCGACGAGCCGTACACCGTCCTCACCCCCGCCCTGGGCGAGGACCTGGACCTCTGAGCCGGCCACAGCACTAGCGGCGCAGGGCCTCGGCGGGCTGGGTGCGCGAGGCCCGCCAGGCCGGGTACAGGCCCGCCAGGATCCCGGTGACCAGGCCGATCAGCGGCGCCACGGCGACCGTCAGCGGCGACATCACCGGGGTCCAGTCCCGCAGCGCGGACACCCCGACCACGGTCAGCGTGCCCAGGGTGGTGCCGACCAGGCCGCCCACCGCCCCCTGCGCGGCCGACTCCGCCAGGAACTGGGCGGTGATGTGCCGCCCGCGCGACCCGAGCGCCCGGCGCAGCCCGATCTCGCCGGTCCGCTCCAGCACCGCCACCAGCGTGGTGTTCGCGATCCCCACCGCCCCGATGACCAGGCAGATCGCGGCCAGCAGCAGGAACAGCTGGTCGAGGTCCGAGGTCACCCCGGCGCGCAGGGTCCGCGGATCCGGCGGCGGGGCCGGGGTCAGCCAGTCGGGGTGGTCCGGGCGCAGCGCGAGGGGCAGCTCGGCGGCGACCTGCCGGGCCGCCCCCAGCCGGGTCACCACCAGCATCCGGGCCCGCTGGGCGTTGTCCGGCGGGCCCCACAGCTTCTCCGCGGTGCCCCGCGGCACGATCACCGACAGCAGCAGGTCCGGCCTGCGCTCGGCGCCCGCCGCGATGCCGATCACGGTGAAGGGGTGGTCGCCGATGAACACCGCGGGCCGGCTCTCCAGCGTGGTGATGCCGAGCCGGGCCGCCGTCGCCGCGCCGATCACCGCGACCTGCTCGGCGCGCCCGTCGTGGAAGCCGTCGTACGCCCGCCCCGATCCCAGGGCGAGCCCGGCCGCGCGCAGCAGGCCCGGCGAGGCGGCGACCACCGGGATCCGCTCGCCGGCCGCCCCTGCGACCGGGGCAGAGCGTACGGTCGTGTCGCCGAGCGGCACCGGCCAGAACACACCGGCCGCGCGCACCCCGTTGAGGGCGCCCGCCCGGGCGTCGGCATCGCGCGGGAAGGCGTTCGGCACCTGCCGGGCCAGTTGGGGGTCGCTCCCGCCCGCCGTGTCCTGGACGCCGACCTCGGTGGCCGTCAGCGCGTTGAAGCGGCTGTCGATCTGCGAGGAGGCGGTGGCGGTCAGCCCCAGGATCGCCACGAAGGTGCCGACCCCGAGGACGGTGCCGAGCCCGGTGAGCGCCGAGCGGGCCGGCCGCTGGAGCATCCCGGCGAGCGCCTCCGACAGCAGGTCGCGCAGCGACAGCCGGGACGGGGTGATCCCGTTGCGGGCAGCCCGGTCGCCGCCGTTGCCGCGCCTCATGCCGGGACCACCTCGCTCAGCACGCCGTCGCGGATGGACACCGTGCGCCGGCCGCGGGCGGCCACGTGCGGGTCGTGCGTGATGACCAGCAGCGTCAGCCCGTCGGCGTGCAGTTCGTCCAGCAGGGCCAGGACCGCCCCGGCCGTCGCCGTGTCCAGGTTGCCGGTGGGCTCGTCGCACAACAGCAGCGAGGGCTCGGAGACCAGGGCGCGGGCGATGGCCACCCGCTGGCGCTCGCCGCCGGACATCCGGGTCGGCAGGTGGCCGCTGCGGTGGCCGAGGCCGACCCGCTCCAGTGCCGTACGGGCCCGGGCGGCGCGCTGCGCGCGCGGGATGCCGTTGTAGACCATGGCGAGCAGGACGTTCTCCAGGGCGCTGCGGTGCGGCAGCAGGTGGAAGGACTGGAAGACGAACCCGATGCGCTGCCCGCGCAGCGCGGTCCGGTCGCGGTCGCGCAGGGCGCCGGTGTCGATCCCGTCGAGCAGGTACCGGCCGGTGGTCGGGGCGTCGATGAGCCCGGCCACGTTCAGGAAGGTCGACTTCCCCGAGCCGGAGGGCCCGACGACGGTCACGTACTCCCCGCGCTCCACGGTCAGCCCGCACGGCCGCAGCGCCTGCACCGGCGGCGGGCCGGGGTAGGTCAGGCCGACGCCCTCGAAGCGCACGACCGGGGCGCCTCCGCTCGCGGCTGCCCCGCTCGCGGCTTCCTCGCGGGCGGCTCCTCCGCTCGCGGCTCCCTCGCCGGCGGCTGCCCCGCTCGCGGCTGCCTCGCTCACGGCTTCGCCTGGGCGACCAGCACCCGGTCGCCGTCGCCCAGCGCCGCGCCGCCGACCGGCTCGACCTGGACCATTCCGTCGGCGGACATCCCGGCCCGGACCTCCACCCGGCGCCGGCCGTCCACGGCCGCGGGGTCCTTGCCGAGCACCGTGACGGTGGTCCGGCCGTCGGCGCCCGCGGACACCGCGGACAGCGGTACCACCAGCACCGGTTCGCCCGAGGAGGCCGCGGTCACCGTGAGCCGTACGCCCTGTCCGGCGAGCCGGGCGTCGAGCGCCTGGTCGGGGGTTACCGTCAGCGCGTACCCGCCGGGCTCCTGCCCGCCGCCCGCCGGGTTCTCGCCGGAGCCCCCGCCCTGGGCGCCGGCGCCGGCCCCCGTCCCGGATCCGGCCCCGGCCGCCGGGCCGGCCGCCGCGGGTGTCGGGGCGGTGGCCACGGAGGCGACGGTCCCGGTGGCGGAAAGGCCGGTCGCCTCCGACAGCACCTCCACCTTCATCCCGGCCTTGACCAGGTCCTTCTGGTGGGCCGGGAGTGAGGAGCGGATCACCGTGGCGCCCGCCGACAGCGTCAGCAACCCGTCCGGGACGGGGTCGCCCACCGATGCCTTGACCGCGTCGACCCGCGCCGGGAAGCCCTTCACGAAGACCAGCTCGTCGGCCGGGACCATCGGGCCGGCCGCCGAACGGGCCGACTCCAGGCGGCCGTTGGCCTTGGCGAGGTCCGCCTGCGCGAAGGAGAGCTGCTGCTGCGCCTCCGAGGTGTCGGAGCCGCCGCCCGCCTTCGCCTTGGCCAGCGCGGCCTTCGCGGTGGTCACCGCCCGCTGGGCGGCGTCGGCCGCGTCCTCCGCGGCCTGGAGCTTCTCGGCGTCGCCCGGATCGGCGGGCCGCGGGGTGTAGCCGAGGGCGGCGTACAGGGCGGTGACCGCCGCCTTGGTGCCGGCGCCGTACGTGCCGGCCGGATCCTTGCCGACGGGGTGGCCGAGCGCCTTGAGGCCCTCCTGCAACTGCCCGACGTCCTTGCCGGTCGCGCCGGGCTTGAGGTCCCGGTACACCGGCAGCGCCCCCGCCAGCGCGAACACCGGCCTGCCGGACACCTCCACCAGCACCTCGCCCGCCTGTACGGATGCGCCGGGCTGCTTGTTGACCCGGGTGACCACGGGTTTGCCGCCCGCTCCCGAGGCCGCGGCGGCGCCGCCTCCCGGCGACACCGTCAGCGACTGCTCGGCGGCGACCGTGCCCCGTACGACCACGGAGGAGGTCAGCACCCGGCGCTCGACCCGGTCGGCCAGGACCGACGCGGGCGGCGGTGCGGCATCGGCGGCCACCTGGGCGGGGGAGCGGATGGTCGCCGCCAGCACGACCCCGGCCCCGGTCAGGGCGACGGCGCCCGCGACGACCCACACCAGGATCCGCCGCCGCCGACCGAGGGAGCCGAGTACGCCGCCGTGCTCGCCGTCCGGGTCCGACTCCTGCTCCGGCGGCGGCTCTTGATGTTTCACGTGAAACTCACTTCGTCCGTTCGGCGGCCGGGGTCAGCAGGTGCCGAGCACCGAGACCGACGTGACCTTCCAGGGCGCGCCCAGCCGCTCGCGGACGAGGGTGAACGCGGACAGCTGGGAGGGCTTGTCCTTCAGCTGGTCGGTGATCTCACCGCTCGCGCGGTCGTGGATGAGCCAGCGGTCGAGGTCCACGCAGTCCTGGAGCACGCGGCTCTGCTCGCCGGAGACGTTCATGCCGTCGATGCGGTGCCCGACCTCGCCGCGCAGCACCTTCCCGCCCTCGCTGTAGTGCCGCAGCATGGCGCGTACGTTCTCCAGCTGGCCGCCCGTGGCGATCTGCCCGAGCGAGGGGTCGTCCGGATCGGCCTTCTGCCCCGCCGCCAACAGGCCCGTCCAGTAGGCCTCGTAGGCCTGGCGCACGTCGGGGGACGGCTCCACCAGAGTGGCCGCGCTCGACGTCCCTCCGGCGGGGGAGGTACCGGCGGCGGACGAGGTGCACCCGGTGGCCGTGAGGGCCAGCAGGGCGCACACCGCCCCCGCCGCTGTGGCCAGGGCCGCGGCGGGGCGCGTCACGCCGCGCCCTCCGCGAGGACCTTCCCGGCGGTCTCCACCTGCTGGGCCAGCTGCTTCTTCTCCTGGTCCAGCCCTTCCTTGTTCTTCTCCACGGCGGTCTTCTGGTAGGCCGCGAGCACGGCGGTCCAGGTGTCGGTCAGCTTGCTCTTCTGCTTGCACCCGACGTCCGTGGTGGCCGCGGTGATCTCCTCGGCGGTGACCGGACCGGTCCACCGGGTGCCCTCCATGGCCTGCAGCTCCCAGGGGGTCTTCACCTGGAACCCGGCGTCGCGCATGCAGGCGCTCCACTGCCTGATGGCGGCCACGACCCGGCTGTCCCCGCGGGCCCGGTCATTGGACTGCTGGGTCAGCTCGTCGAGCAGCCGGGTGCCGGCCTTGCCGCTCTGCGGGTACAGCTTGCGGGTGGCCTCGCCCGAGCAGCCGCCCTCCGGGGCGCCGGGGCGCGCGGGTGCACCGTCCTGCGGGCCGTAAAGGGCTGCCGCTTCGTTCGGGTCCTGCTTTTGGGCGTCCCTGGGGCGGTCCGGCATGGAGCCCGTCCGGTAGCCGTACTTCTTCGCGTATTCCGCGTCGACCAGGCCGATTCCGGTACTGCCCCGCCCGCCGCCGGCATTCACATAGGTGTTCGCATTCTTGAATGCGGAGAATCCGAGCCGGTGCATGCAGGCGTCGGTGAGAATGTCCTGCGCCTGCTGCATGATTTTCATCTGGTCCTTGTCGAACGCATAGGCGTCGAGCGGAAGCCGGGCGCCCGCGGGGTCCTGCTGCGGGGTGACGGAGACCTTCGGCTCCCCGCCCGGCAGGGACGCGGCGTTTCTCCCGCCGGAGTCGCCGGAGCCTGCCGACCCGCCGGAGCAGGCGGTCAGGGCGGCGGCGAGGAACAGCGCGCCGAGGGTCCCGAGCGGGCGGCGGGAGGGCCGGATGGAGCGCGGCACGATCGACCTTTCGGTGGTGTGCGGGCGGCCTTAAACTGCCGGGCGAACCCGGCGCCGGGGCCGATTCCAGCGGCCCCGGCGCCAGGTGCGCCGAGCTGGTCGAACGGTGCTGGTCGAACCGAGCGGGCCGTGGGTCAGCAGTGCGTGGAGGCCCACTTGGCGAGCAGGGTCTCGGAGCTGTACCCGACCACGCCGGTGTTGTTGTTCTTGTGCTTGGTCCAGTACTTCCAGTTGTCGACGGTGGTGCCCTCCGTGAAGCAGATGGGCGTGATCGTCTGGCTCTTGTAGCCGAGGCCGTTGACCCGGGTGTCGCTCGTGTACGGGGTCGCGCGGATGCGGACCCCGTCTTGCAGGTAGTCGCCGGCGTGGGCGGTGGTGGCCGCTCCGATGCCGAACGCGGCGGTGGAAAGGGCGAGAGCCAGGAACTTGACTGCCTTGCGACGCACGTTGTCATCCTCTCGATGAGCCAACAGATCGTCGTGCAGGCCGAGAGGGACGCAACTGTCCGCGCGGCACGCGCCGAGCCGGCCCCCCCCCGGTCCGGTGAAAGACGATGGCACGAACGCGAATTCCGTACCAGGGGGTTCCGGCCGCACGGCCGAGAGACGCCTGAACCCCCCGTTTCGGGCACGGCGGCGCCTTGCACGGATTCTTCAGATCCTTTTCCGCGTTTCCGCAGGAGAGCGCGGCGCCCGGAAAACGGACCCCTCCCGTTCTCCCCTAACGGATGATCGAGGACCGCTTCCGGGGTTGTCCGGAAAAGCCCACCACCGGCCGGGGCCGGACCTCCTCGGTGCACACCCGGTCCTCCTCACGGGTCGTCGCCCTGCCGTGCCTCTTCGCAGTCGCCCGCGGGCGCGCCAGCGCGGTCCCCGGCCCGGACGGTAACCTTGTGAGGGTTGAATCCACCCTGGTATCGCGAAGAACTGGATGACTGATGCATCGGTACAGGTCCCACACCTGCGGCGAGCTCCGCGCCTCTGACGTCAACACCGACGTCCGGCTGAGCGGCTGGCTGCACAATCGTCGAGACCTGGGCGGCATCCTCTTCATCGATCTGCGCGACCACTACGGCATCACGCAGCTCGTCGCCCGGCCCGGCACCGCCGCCGCCGAGGCCCTGGACAAGCTCTCCAAGGAGACCGTCGTCCGCGTCGACGGCAAGGTCGTCTCCCGCGGCGCCGAGAACGTCAACCCCGACCTCCCCACCGGCGAGATCGAGATCGAGGCCGCCGAGGTCGAGGTGCTCGGCGCGGCCGCCCCGCTGCCCTTCACGATCAACACCGACGACGGTGTGAACGAGGAGCGCCGCCTGGAGTACCGCTTCCTCGACCTGCGCCGCGAGCGCATGCACCGCAACATCATGCTGCGCTCCGCCGTGATCGCCGCGATGCGCCAGAAGATGACCGCCCTCGGCTTCAACGAGATGGCGACCCCGATCCTGACCGCGACCTCCCCCGAGGGCGCGCGCGACTTCGTGGTGCCGTCCCGCCTGAACCCCGGCAAGTTCTACGCCCTGCCGCAGGCCCCGCAGCAGTTCAAGCAGCTGCTGATGATCTCCGGCTTCGACCGCTACTTCCAGATCGCGCCCTGCTTCCGCGACGAGGACGCCCGCGCCGACCGCTCGCCGGGCGAGTTCTACCAGCTCGACGTGGAGATGTCCTTCGTCGAGCAGGAGGACGTCTTCCAGCCCATCGAGAAGCTGATGACCGAGCTCTTCACCGAGTTCGGCGGCGGCCGCGAGGTCACCTCGCCGTTCCCGCGGATCCCGTTCCGCGAGTCGATGCTGAAGTACGGCAACGACAAGCCCGACCTGCGCGCCAAGCTGGAGCTCGTCGACATCACCGACGTCTTCGAGGGGTCGGAGTTCAAGGCGTTCGCCGGCAAGCACGTCCGCGCCCTGCCGGTCCCGGACACCGCCTCCCAGCCGCGCAAGTTCTTCGACGGCCTCGGCGACTACGCCGTCTCGCTGGGCGCCAAGGGCCTGGCCTGGGTGCGCGTCGGCGAGGACGGCTCGCTGACCGGCCCGATCGCGAAGTTCCTCACCGAGGAGAACGTCAAGGTCCTCACCGAGCGCCTCGGCCTGGCCGCCGGCCACGCCGTGTTCTTCGGCGCGGGCGAGTTCGACGAGGTCTCCAAGATCATGGGCCCGGTCCGGGTCGAGGCCGCCAAGCGCGCCGGCCACTTCGAGGAGAACGTCTTCCGGTTCTGCTGGATCGTCGACTTCCCGATGTACGAGCGGGACGAGGAGACGGGCAAGATCGACTTCTCCCACAACCCGTTCTCCATGCCGCAGGGCGGCATGAAGGACCTGGAGGAGAAGGACCCGCTCGACATCCTGGCCTGGCAGTACGACATCGTCTGCAACGGCATCGAGCTGTCCTCCGGCGCCATCCGCAACCACGAGCCCGAGGTCATGCTGAAGGCCTTCGAGATCGCGGGTTACGAGGCGGAGACCGTCGAGCGCGAGTTCGCCGGCATGCTGCGCGCCTTCCGCCTCGGCGCCCCGCCGCACGGCGGTATCGCCCCGGGCGTGGACCGCATCGTCATGCTGCTCGCGGACGAGCCGAACATCCGCGAGACCATCGCCTTCCCGCTGAACGGCAACGCGCAGGACCTGATGATGGGCGCGCCCACCGTCCTGGAGGAGTCCCGCCTGCGCGAGCTGAACATCGCGCTGCGCAAGCCGGTGGAGACGAAGACCTCCGAGCCGGTCGAGAAGTCGGTCAAGCAGCACCAGTAGGAGCCGTCGGCCCCGGCCCCGGTTTGCCGGCCGGGGCCGGGACCCGAACGGCAAGGCGCCCCCGCCCGGGATGTCCGGGCGGGGGCGCCGTCGTTTCGTGTGCCCGCGTGGCCGCCGGCGTCAGAACCGCTCGAGGATGCCCTTGAGGAGGGCGGCGGAGGTCAGCTCGCGGGGGGCCGGGCCGGCGTGGAAGAAGCCGGCGTTCTCGGCGTCCAGCTTGCGCAGGAAGTCGAAGGCCTTGTTGTCGTGGTCGCCGAAGGCGACGAACTGCCAGTGCACCTGCGGGGCGGATGCGGCGGCGTCCGCCAGGGCCTGCTTCGCGGGCTGCCGGTTGTCCGGGGCGCCGTCGGTCTGGAACACGACCAGGGCCGGGCCCTCGCCGCCGTCCTTCGCGTACCGCTCCAGGACCTGCTCCACCGCGACGTGGTAGCTGGTGCGGCCCATGCGGCCGAGCTCGGCGTGGCGGGCCTCGACCCAGGAGGCGTCGTGGGTGTCGAGGGTCAGGTCGGCTGTGCCGTCCACCTCCGTGGAGAAGAACACGGTGTGCACGGTGGCCTCGTCGTCGAGGTGTGCGGCGAGGGCGAGGGCGTGGTCGGCGAGGTGCTGGGCGCTGCCGTCCTTGTAGAACGGGCGCATCGACCCGGACCGGTCCAGGACCAGGTACACCTTGGCCCGCGCCCCGGTCCGGCCCTTGCCGCGCAGCACCTGCGCCGCCGCCTTGTACGCCGCGGCCACCTCGGGCGCCCGCTTGCGTACGACCCCGGCCGCGTGGGCGGGGCCGCCCTCGGTCTCCGGCTCGGCCGCCACGGGCTCGGCCTCGACGGCGGCCGCCACGGGCTCGGCCTCCGGCTCGGCCCCCGGCTCGGCCTCGGCCTGGGGGGCTGCAGCCACGGGCTCGGCAACGACTTCCTCTGCGACGGGCTCCGGCTCGGCAGCGGCAGCCACCGGCTCGGCCGCGGGCGCGGCCTCCTCGGCCTGCGGCTCCTCCACGACGGCGGCCTCGTCCACGACCGGCTCCGCCTCGGCGACCGGGGTGGCCTCCGCTTCGGTCGCCGCCTCCTCGGCCACGGGCTCCGCCGCTGCGGCGGCAGCCGCAACGAGCGCGGGGTCTTCGTCGGCGGCCTCGACCGCGACCGGCTCCTCGGCAGCGGCCGGTTCGGCCTCGGGGGCCTCAGCGGTCTCGGTTTCGGCCGGCGCTTCCGCAGCCACGGGCTCCGCCGCTGCGGCGGCAGCGGCGGGTTCCGGCTCGGCCGCGGCAGCGGCGGGTTCCGGCTCGGCGGCCACCGGCTCGGCCTCGGCCGGTTCGGCCGACGCTTCCTCGGCGGCGGGCTCCGCCTCGGTGACGACCGGGGCCGGCTCCTCGGCGGCGGCCTCGGCCTCGGCCGCGACCGGCTCGGCCTCGGGCGCCGGGGCGTCCGCCTCGGCCGCGGCCGGCTGGGCCGGGGTGTCCTCAGCAGGGGCTGCGGGCTCGGCTTCGGCTTCGGCCGGCTCGGGGGTCCCGTTGTCCGCGGCCGACGGAGCGGCCGGCTCCGGGCGGCGGGCCTCCGGGACCGTGGGGTCCGCGACCGGCGCCGGGGCCGCCGTGAGGAGAGTGCCCGGCTCGCGGTCCCGCGGCGCGGACTGCGGAGGAACGGTCGGGTTGTCGAAGGAGGCCGCGACCAGCTCGGCCGCCGCGTCCAGCGGCGTGCGTTCCCCCTGGCTCGGCACGGCTGCCGTGGTGGCCTCATTCGTCTCCGGAACCGGCTCCGCAGACCGTCCGAAAACCTTGCGCAACAAGCTCCGAATACCCATGGGCCAGGCCTTTCGCATGAGTGCGTGCGTCATTTGTCCGTGCTGCGCGGTTGATCCCTGCCCAGAGTGGACACGTAAGGTTATCGACCCCTCGGCTGGAACGTCGGCAGGGGCGCTCCCGTTGCGCCCGGCCCTTTCCGGCCTCCCCTCCGGACCGGTCCGCCCGGGCTCCGCCGGACAGCGCCACCGGAACCGCGTAGTCCGGAACCGTATCCCGTCCCCCTCCCATCCCCGCACCGCCCCCTGTCCGTAGCCGAACCACCCAAGTACGCCCCCCAATGGGGTGTTTGCGCCGCCCAAGGCGCCGCCCGCAGCCCTCCCACGCGCCCCGGCCCCGAACTCCCGCCCCGCCGTGACCGGTTCACCGGATGTTCACCCCTCCGCCGCCGGTTCGGCGTCGCCCGCCCCTACCGTCGCGGCTGGATTCGGCCGCATCCGGCCGGCGCCCGTGCATCTACGGAGGACACTCGTGCGCAAGCTTCTGCCCCTCATAGGCAACCCGCATGGGGGCGGCCGTTCCGCCCTCACCTGCCGCTACCGCTGTGGCGACGCCTGCTTCCACGAGGTGCCGAACACCAGCGACAACGAGTACGTGGGCGACGTCATCGCCCGCGCCTACTCCCGCCGCGCGATGCTCCGCTCCGCCGCCGTCGTCACCGTGGCCACCGCCGCCGGTACGGCCGTCACCCTCGGCGGCAACGGCGCCCCTGCCACCGCCGCTCCCGCCGCCGACGCCCAGGGCGCGGCCGACGCCGCCGCCCATGCCCAGGGCGCCCGCGGCCTGCGCTTCACGCCGGTTGCGCCGAACACCGACGACCGCGTCACCGTCCCCGAGGGCTACGAGCAGAACGTGGTCATCCGCTGGGGTGACCCCATCGTCAAGGGCGCGCCGGCCTTCAATGCCGACAAGCAGACCGCCGCCGCCCAGGCCGGCCAGTTCGGCTACAACAACGACTTCCTCGCGCTGCTCCCGCTCGGCAGCGGCTACGAGCGCCAGCAGCTCCTCGTCGCGAACCACGAGTACACCGACGAGAACCTCATGTTCAAGGGATACGACCCGGCGAACCCGACCCGCGAGCAGGTCGAGGTCGCCTGGGCCGCGCACGGCCTGGGTGTGGTCGTCGTCCAGGAGGACCACCGCAGCGGCAAGCTGACCGCCGTGGCCCGCCACCAGCTCAACCGCCGCCTCACCGCGACCAGCGAGTTCCGCCTCTCCGGCCCCGTCGCGGGCAGCGCCCTGGTCAAGACCTCCGCCGACCCCACCGGCACCAAGGTCCTCGGCACCCTCAACAACTGCTCCGGCGGCACCACCCCGTGGGGCACGACCTTGCACGGCGAGGAGAACTTCAACCAGTACTTCGCCAACGCCGGCCAGGTCGCCGACCCCGTCCAGGCCGCCCGCCTCAAGCGCTACGGCGTCTCCGCCGGTGCCACCGAGCGCAAGTGGGAGCGGTTCGACAAGCGCTTCGACACCGTCCAGGAACCCAACGAGCCGAACCGCTTCGGCTACGTCGTCGAGCTCGACCCGTACGACCCGGCCTCCACCCCGCGCAAGCGCACCGCGCTCGGCCGCTTCAAGCACGAGGGCGCGCAGCCCCGCCTGACCGAGGACGGCCGCCCGGTTGTCTACATGGGCGACGACGAGCGCTTCGACTACTTCTACAAGTTCGTCTCGTCCAAGCAGATGAAGAAGGGCAGCTCCCGCGCGGTCAAGGAGCACAACCTGACCCTCCTCGACGAGGGCACCCTCTACGTCGCCAAGCTGACCGGCGACTCCCCGGCCGCCGAGTTCGACGGCTCCGGCAAGCTCCCCTCCGACGGCCAGTTCGACGGCTCCGGTGCCTGGATCAAGCTGGCCACCGCCTCGCCCGCCGGCAACGTCTCCCACGTCGAGGGCATGAGCGCCGAGGAGGTGTTCGTCTTCACCCGCCAGGCCGCCGACAAGGTGGGCGCCACCAAGATGGACCGCCCCGAGGACATCGAGCCCTCGCCGCGCACCGGCCGCGTCTACGTGGTCCTGACCAACAACGCCGACCGCGGCAAGCCCGGCAAGGCGGGCGCGGACGAGGCCAATCCGCGCAACCTCAACAAGCACGGCCAGATCCTGGAGCTCGCCGAGAACTTCGACGACCCGGCAGGCGACGGCTTCGCCTGGCGCCTGTTCCTGGTCACCGGCGACCCGAAGGACCCGGCCACCTTCTTCGCCGGCTTCCCGAAGGACAAGGTCAGCCCGATCTCCTGCCCGGACAACGTGACCTTCGATCCGCACGGCAACCTGTGGATCTCCACGGACGGCAACCAGCTCGGCTCGCACGACGGCCTGTTCGGCGTCGCGACGGCCGGCGAGCGCCGCGGTGAGCTGAAGCAGTTCCTGACCGTGCCGCGCGGCGCCGAGACCTGCGGCCCGCTGGTCCAGGACAAGCGCGTCCTGGTCGCGGTCCAGCACCCGGGTGAGATCGACGGCGCGACCGTCGAGAAGCCCGAGTCGGTGTGGCCCGACGGCCCGGGCAGGATCACCCGCCCGGCGGTCGTGTCCGTCTGGCGCAAGGACGGCAAGAACATCGGCATCTGAGCCGGTCACCGGGCACGTCGCAGCGGGCGGTGTTCCACGTGGATGTTTCACGTGAAACACCGCCCCTTTCCCGTTACTTGGGCTCGTCCGCCAGCCGCCCCACCGGCAGCCGGAGCGTGGTGACGGCCCCGCCGTCCGGGGCGTTGGCGAAGGTGAGGGTGATGCCCAGCACGGCCGCCTGGCCCACCGCGATGGTCAGGCCCAGCCCGTGGCCGCGCCCGCGGCCCGGTTCGCCGGTGCGGAAGCGCTGCGGGCCCCGTGCGATCAGCCCGTCGGGGTAGCCGGGGCCGTGGTCGCGGACCGTCACCACCGGGCCCTCGACCCGTACCTCGATCGGCGGGCTGCCGTGCTTGTCGGCGTTGACCAGCAGGTTGGCCAGGATGCGGTCCAGGCGCCGCCGGTCGGTGAGCACCACCAGGTCCCGCACCACCTCCACCGTGACCGGGAGCCGGGTGGCGGCGGCGGCCCGGCGCACCGCCCCGCCGAGCTCGACCCGGGCGAGGTCTGCGCGCTCGACCCCGGCGTCCAGCCGGGAGATCTCCAGCAGGTCCTCGGTGAGCCGGTGCAGTGCGTGCAGCCGGTCGTTGATCATCTCCTTGGGGCGGCCCTCCGGCAGCAGCGCGGCCGCGGCGAGCGAGCCGGTGAGCGGGGTGCGCAGCTCGTGGGCGACGTCGGCGGTGAACCGCTTCTCCGCCTCCAGCCGTTCCTGGAGCGATCCGGCCATGGAGTTCAGGGCTTGGGCCACGTCCCGTACCTCGTCGCGGTAGCCGCCGTCGGCGGGGGCCGCCCCCGCCTCCTCGGAGGCGGGGAAGTCGACGCGGGCGTCGAGGTCGCCGGCGCTGATCCGGCGGGCCACGGCGGCGGTGGTGGTCAGGCGGCGGCTGATCCGGTTGGCGAGGAACACGCCCGCCAGTGCGACGACCCCGGCGGCCAGTGCCGAGGAGGCGAGGATCGCGGCGTCGAGGTCGCGCAGCCGGGCGCGCGTGGTCTCGTACGGGACCCAGACGGCGAGGGCCTGGTGGTCGGCAGGGGCGGCGCCCCACATGACGGGTTTGCCGTCGTGCTCGCCGACCATGCTGCCGGTCATCCCGCGCGCGACGAGCCGGCGCAGCGGCTCGGGCAGTCCGAGCGGGTCCAGGGCTGCGTTCTCGCCGGCGTGCTCGGTGCCGTACTCGTAGTGGCCGAGGGCGTGGTCCAGGTCCCGTTCCACGTCCTTGCGGACCTCGCCGACGACCTGCCGGGCGACCACGTCGTGCACGAGGATGCCGAGGGCGGCGGCCACGGCGCAGCACACGGCGGTGGTGGTCAGGGCGATCTTCCAGCGCAGACTGCTCGTCACCCGCATGGCGGCCGCGCCCCTTCAGCCCCTGCTCGCGGCGCACGGGGTGGAGCCGGTCTTCAGGGTGGGGCACTCGTCGAGGCTGAGCTCGGACAGGTTCATGATCCCGGCCTCGGGGTCCCACACGTAGTCGGCGACGGAGACCTTCTTCGGGTTCGAGGTCGGTTCGCGCACGGCCAGGTGCTCGGCGGCCACCTCCACGCCCTCCAGCACCCCGCGCCGGGACAGGATCCGGGTGATCGAGCCGTCGTCGCGGACGGTGTAGACGCGCAGTTCGCTGACGCGGCCGTCGAGGTCCAGGGCGGTGATCAGCTCCTCCCGGCCGTTGCCCGTCACGTCGTGCAGGACCGGCGGCCGGACCGGGCACTTCGGGCCGCCGTCCACAGACTGTGTACAGAGCGCGAGCCGCTGCACGGCCCGCGGGTCGACGAGGCGCCCGGTGCCGCCGTCCTGCCGGGTGGCGGCGGTGACGTCGGCCCGTACGACCTCCAGCGCGTTAACGCCCCGCATGCTCGGCCCCGGCGCCTTGGGCAGCCCGGGGACCACGGCGGCGGCGCCGGGCTGTTCGTCCGGGCCGGGCGGTTCCGGGTGGAGGTTCTTCCACAGGGTCTGCGGGGCGTGCGCAGTACCGAGGTCGCCGTCGTTGCGCAGCCCCTCCACGTCGGCGCACCCGGCCGTGGCCGCCAGGAGGGCGGCGAGGACGGGGGCGGCCGCAGCGCGGTGGCGCAGGCCGCGCGGGAGGAGGGGCCTCATGCCCCGATGCTCCCCCGGCGGGGCCGGTGCGGCCCGGGCACAGGACCGTTCGGGGGACGCCGCCACGCCGCCACGCCGCCACGCCGCCACGCCGCCACGCCGAGCCGCCCGCCCTTCCGGTCACTGCTCGGTGGCGATCCCGCGGGCGGCGGCGACCTCCTGGCGGACCGGGCCCAGTACGGAGGCCTCGTCCCCGGCCCGCGTCGCCCGGGCCCGCAGCCGGTCGGGAGTCCGGGCGGTGCGCACGCACTCGGCCAGGGCCCGCAGATCGGTGGTGAGCGCCGACACCTCCTCGGCGCCGGGCGGGGGTGCCCCGTGGTCGACGCGGACGCGGGCGGCGGTGGTGGCGTCCACGACCCGCTCGACGGCGACGACCAGCGGCCACCAGGCGGCGGCCCGCGCCCCGGTCGGCGGCGGCTCGGTCAGTGCCCGCTGGAACTCGCTGCGCACCCCCGACAGGTCCCGGTAGATGCGCCGCCGGGCCTGGAGCCGGGCGGTGCGCGCGGCCCTCAGCGCGGTGTCGGTGTCCGGCAGCGGGCCGAAGGCCCGTTCCACGTAGCGGGCCGCGTCGTCGACGGAGTCGGCGAGCCGGTCGCCGACGCGGGTGTGCCAGCTCTCGGGCCACAGCAGGTAGCCGGCGACCAGGGCGATGGCACAGCCGATCAGGCTGTCGAGCAGCCGGGGCCGGATCAGGTCGAAGCCCTGGTGGTTGAGGAGGTCCGACAGCAGCAGGATGACCGGGGTGATCGCGGCCGTCTGGAAGGCGTACCCCTTCGCGGAGAACGCGGGGACCAGCCCGGCGAGCACCACCATCACGGGCACGTCCCACCAGCCGCGCGGCACCTCGGCGAGCACGGCCGCGGCGATGACCAGCCCGCCGGCGGTGCCCAGCGCGCGCAGCACGGCCCGGGAGAACACCGAGCCGAAGTCGGGCTTGAGGACGAAGGTGACGGTCAGCGCGACCCAGTACGAGCGCTCCAGCGGCACCAGCGAGACCAGCGCCTGGGCGAGCCCGATGCACAGGGCGAGCCGCAGCCCGTACCGCCAGGAGGCCCCGGACAGCATCATGTCGCGCACGGCCCGCCGGGCCCGCACGTGCAGGGCGGCGGGCCGGCCGAGGCGGTCGTCGACGTCCGGGAGCTTCGGGTCGGGCAGGTGCACGACCGTCGCCGCATGCCGCAGGGCCGCGTCCAGGGCCCGTTCGGCGGGGCTGTGCGGTGCGGGCAGCTCCAGCACGGGCGCCCGGGTGCGGCCCTCCTCGACGGCCTGCGCAAGGTCCCGTACGGCGGCCGGGATCGCGGGCGGCAGCGGCCGGCCCCGCAGGTGCGCCGCGGGCGCGGCCTCGACCAGCGGGATCACCACGTTGAGCTGGGCGAGCATGCGCACCAGGGCGGGGCTGTAGCCGTGGACGCGGGCGCGCCGGCCCAGGATCAGGTCGTACGCCTGGTTCAGGCTCTGGGTGACCTGGCGGCGGCGCTCGTCGTAGTCGGGCCCGCCGGCGGCTTCCAGGGCGTCGGCGAGGGCCCGGTAGGTCGCGGCGACCGCGGTGCGCTCGGGCTGCCGGCCGCGCAGCGGCCAGCCCAGCAGGCTCAGCAGCAGCACGAACAGCCCGCCCGCGGCGAGCAGCAGCGGGGCGGTCCACCAGGGCCGCGGCAGCGGCAGGCCCGCGCCGACGACGGCGTTGAGCAGGAGCAGCAGCCCGGAGACGGAGGCGACCGTGCCGATCGAGGAGATCATCCCGGAGACCAGCGCGATCAGGGTGAGCACACCGACGGCGAGCCAGCCGTGTCCGAACACCAGGGTGCCCAGGGCGACTCCCACCGCACCGAACAACTGCGGCACGGCGATGTTCAGGATCCGCATCCGGTAGGCGTCCGCGGTGTCGGCGATGACGCCCGACAGGGCGCCCATCGAGACGAGGGCCCCGTACTCCGGTTCGTCGAGGGCGAAGCCGACGGCCAGCGGGGCCGCCATGGCGATTCCCGCGCGTGCGACAGCCGCCCAGGGGATCGGGTCGGAGGTCGGGCGCAGCCCCTTGAGCAGCCAGGCCGGCGGGGCCAGCGGGTGCGGCCGGGCCCGCCCGGACGGTATGTGGTCGGTGCGTTCGGTGCTCATTCCGCTTCCGTGCCGCCGCTCGCGAGTCGGGTCTTCGGTTCTTCTGTACGGTTCTGGCTTCTTGGGGGCTTCTGGGTTCTCTGGGCTGTTCTGCGTGCTTGGTACCTTCCGAGCTTATGGGGTACGGCGCTCAGGGCGTGCGGCGCACCCGGCCTGTCACCCATGCGGCCAGTGCGGCCGCCAGCCCGATGGCCAGCACGACCCACGCGGTGGTGCGCAGGAACGCGGTCAGCGCGTCGTACACCGCACCCGCGGCAGAGCGGTCGACGTCGTCCGGCAGGTCGTCCAGGGTGAGCCGGCGGCACACCACGACCGCGATCCACAGCAGGACGGCGCCGACGGCGAGCCCGAGGCCGGTGGCGGCCACCGCCCGGCGGCGGTGGACCGCGACGGCGATCGCCGCCGCGGCCAGCACCACGGTCAGCACCGGCAGCCAGACCCCCGCGATCTCCAGCATGCGGAACTCCTTCCGGAGCGCGCCGAGGTTGTCGTACTCCATGACCTTCACCTGGACGTGGGTCACCGGGATCCGGTCCGCGAACGGCGTGCCGTCGGCGACGAGTTCCGCCTTGACCTGCGCGATGACGGGCGCGAGGTCGAGGGTGACGGCGTCTCCGTGGCCGGTGGTGAGCGCCTGGAAGAACGCGGCGTGCGCGGCCCGGTTCGCCGCGTCCCAGGCGGTGCGGTAGGCCGGGGTGCCGACGAAGGAGCGCAGCGCCTCGCCGAGCAGGGCGTCGACCGCGCCCTGGAACGGGCCGGCGTCGATCTCCCCGGACAGGGCCCGGGCGGCCTGTGTGACGACGACCTCCTGGACGGCCGGGTCGGAGGCCAGCGGGGACATGGCGGCGGTGTAGCGGTCGGCGTCGCCCAGCTCGCGGTCGGCCCAGTACGCGACGGCGCTCGCGGGCACGAGGAGCGCCACGAGCACGATGAGGACCGCCGACAGGTAGGTGCGCACGTCACCAGGGGAATCCGCGGCGACGGCCGGCGCGAGCGGGGTTGGTGCGGTCGGGTGGCGCAGGGCGCGCGGCGGCGATCGGCGGCGGGCTTTCCCTTCCTTGCACGGTGCGCCGAGATCCGCCACCGGGGCCCTGCCGTCGACAACGGCCCCGAGTGCGCGATCGCACACGCCATGACCCGGGCCGAGGTGGCCTCGCTCGCCCTGCCCGGGATGCTCTTCGAGGTCGACGCCGTCGCCGTGCGCGCCGCCTGATCCACTTGCCGCCCGGGGGCGCCGGGTGTGCCCTGGTGGGTGGGAGAGAGGAGCCCCGTCATGGCACATGCGGCACCTGCCGCCCACGGGCGGCACCACCGGCAGATGGCGGCCACACGGCACGCGGACACGGGCGCGCTGACGCGCGCGGTGCTCCTCGGCCTCGTCTACGGGGTCTGGGCGGCCTTCCTCAACCGGCAGCAGGGCCCCGTCGACGCGGGCAACGTCTTCTACGGGATCCTCTGCGGCGTGCTCTTCGCCGGGATCATGCTCACCCTCGCCCGCGTCGGCCCCCGCATGAAGCAGGAGACGCGCGCCGCCGCGTACGGCGTGTTCGGCGGGATCGCCGTCGGCTACCTCAACAGCCTCACCGACCACTCGATCCTCCGCTCCAGCTGGATCGGTCTCATCACCGGTGCCGCCGTCGGCGTCGTGGCGTTCTACCGCTACCACACCCGCGAACCCTGAGCACGGGCGCAGGCGCAGGCGCAGACGCAGACCCCAGCGCGGGCGCCGCACCCCGTGACCGTCGCCGACGGCACGGGGGCGGCGCCCCGTTTCCTGTCCTGGCTGTACCTCAGTCAAGTCCTGCCTGTACGTCAGTCCTGCCTGTACGTCAGTCCTCGGACGCGGTACCGCGGACCGCGGCCTCCTCGGGCTCGGTCGGCCGCGCGCCCGGGGTCTCGTGCGCGGGCATCTCCCGCGTGGACGGCTCCCGCCTCGGCGGCGGGGTGGAGCGGACGGCCTCGGCGCGGAGCATGGCGTTCAGCGCGGCGAACGGGTCGATGGGCATGCCGGAACCTCACGGTGGTTCGGGGGAGTACGGGGGATGCGCTGCTGCTCGGCCCGCTCAGCAGCGCAGCACCACGCTCCGCACCGTCTCCCCGGCCGGCGCCGGCCCTTCCGCCGCACCCACGACGGCAGCCGCCGCGGGGCCGCGGTGTTTCACGTGGAACACCCGCAGCAGCTGCCGGATACCGGGCAGCCCCCGGACCACCGGCCGTACCGCGGCCCGTGCCTCGGGCTCCGCGGCCGGATCGGACTCCCGCTCGGCGGGTGCCCCGGGCTCGCCCGGCGACCCGGAGGCGGAATGCCGGACCGCATCCGCCTCGCAGGCCGCGGACGCGGCGGCGGGACCGGCCGCGAACAGGCACAGCAGCGCGACACAGGCGGCCGCGAGGGCCCTGGTCACCGCCGTCCGCGCATGCCGTGTCCCGCTCATGCGGGGGGTCTGCCCCGACAGAACGGCGGACTCTCCGCCCCGGCTGCAGAAGCCCCCGACCGGGGGAGGAAGACACCCCCCACGGATGACACGGGACCGCAGCCCGGCCGACACGGGCCCGGCCGACACGGGCCCGTACGGTGCGCCGCCCGGCCCGGCCCGCCGTGCTCAGTCGGCGCTGTGCCCGGTGCGGCGCTGGCCGGTCAGCCGGGCCAGGACCGTGGTCTCACCGCTGACCAGCCTGAGGCGGGCCCGCCCGGGCCGCTGCCCGCGACCGGTGACCCCGGCCGGCGAGACCGCGTCCACGGTGAAGACCGCGGTACGGCCGTCGGCCCGCGCGATCTCGACGGTCAGTCCCCGCCGCAGCTCGGCGAGCCGCAGGTCCTCCGCGCCGACCACGGCCGTGCCCGCCGCGCCCGGAGCCGGGCTGCCGGCCTCCCAGGCGGCCTCCTCGCCCTCACCGGCCGCCGCGCCGCCCGGGTCGCCGGGCTCGCCGAACGGCAGGTCCTCGCCCAGGCTGGGGATGTGCAGCCGCAGCGGCCGTGCGGCCCGCAGCGGGGTGATGGCCGCGGCTCGGGAGGGACGCGACCCCTTCCCCGACGTGTGCCGCCCCGCCTGCTCCAGCTGCTCGACGAGCCGCCGGTGCCCGGACAGCCCCAGGGCCCGGGACGGCAGGGCGTCGGCGGCGCCGGCAGGCGCGACCAGAGCGCCCTCGGTTCCCCGCAGCAGCCCTATCCCGGTGCCCAGCAGAACCGCCGTCAGCACGCCGACCACCCACTTGGCGCGGAGCATGGAATGTCCTCCCGGTCCGATGCACCGGCTCCGGCGGCCGGTCCTCCTCAGAGCAGTGGACTCCGTCCCGGCCCCTCGGCACCCTTGACAACGCCGGGGACTGACGTTGCGTCACACGCCCGACGGTGGACGGGGCCGTGGACCCGGCCGTTCAGACCACCACGAACGCCACCGCCGCCGCCCCCATGAGGGCGGCGGCGAGGTGGATGGCCGGGTGGCCGTAGTCGCCGTACCAGAGATGGCGGACCAGGCCGCCGACCGCGGCCAGGGCCGCGATGATGCCGATCTGGGCCAGCAGCGTGACGGCGGTGAAAGGGGCCAGGACCAGGACGACGGAGTTGAGCCAGAACGGGACCGCACCGGTCCATCCGCGCCATCGGCAGAACGCCGTCCGGCAGATCGCCGTCTGCATGTATCACCGGCCCCTCACTGGTCAACTCGTCAGCTGAACAGCCTCCTTGGGGGCGGCGGCGGGGACAAGGGCCCGTTCGGCAAGAAAACCGAAGGCCAGGCCGAAAGTCGTCCACATCGCGGTCTGGATGCCCAGGGTCGCGAGGCGGAACTGCCAGATGAGGGTGGCCGGGAAGTCCTCGGGGACCTCGTTGACGGCCGGCAGGAACGCGTACGCGATCCCGACCGCCGCGACGAAGGCCAGCGAGGCGACGACCGAGGCGTTCCAGTTGCCCATCCCGGGCGCCAGGCGGCGGCCCAGGATCAGCGCACCCACGCCCAGCAGCACGCTCAGCGCGATCATCAGCACGAAGAGCGTGGTCCTGGTGACGACGGTGTCGGGGTCGCCGACGGCCGGCGGGTTGGAGGGGTACTTGAGGAACGGCACCAGGTTCAGGGTGACGAACAGGCCGCCGGCGACGAGGGCCGCCGTGGCCCGCGGGCCGAAGCGGCCGATGCGGCCGAGGGCGTAGCAGAAGACGAGGGCGGCGATGCCGCCGAACGCGACGCCGTACAGCAGCGTGCCGGTGCCGAGGCCGGCCGTGGCCTGCAGGGCCCGGCTGACCGGGCCCTCCTCGGCGTGGTCGTGCCCGGCGGAGGCGGCCTCCTCGAGGGCGATGGCCGCGTCGACCTTGGACTCGCCGAGGACGTACGCGACGAGGAACGCGGCGGCACCGGCGAACAGGCCGGCGAGCATGCCCCGCACCAGCAGGACGCGGGGGGAAATGGGGTTCATGGGCTTCCCTTGCAGATCGCGGGGATCAGCGGATCAGCGGATCAGTGGCAGGGGAAACCGAGCAGGTGGCGGCCGTCGTGCATCCACTCGTGGACGGTGTCGCCCTCGAAGAGGGCGGTGGCGCCCTGTTCGGCACCGACGAGGTAGAGCAGCACGAGCATCAGGATGCCGGCGAAGACCGCCCACGGGGCGAGCGCGGAGAGCGAGATCGGGGCAACGGCAGGGGCCGAAGCGGGCACGGCGGGGTTGGCCATGGCAGGTACCTCCAGAGGGAACACGCGTCCCGGTCAGTGGTGCTCGCAACGACGGTGACGGGTCTGACTTCCCTCCCTCGCGGGCGGGTTCACAGTGGCGCGACCGTGCCGGATTTCCACCGGCTTCCGTCGTACCGTCGTCTTGTTTGGTTGTCGTCCGAGACGGTACCCCGCTTATGCTCCCTTTATGAAGAGCGGCGTCGTACGAGTTCGGTTCGTCACAGCGCCGTTCGACGACTCCGTTCGACGGGCGAGATTCGGTCACGGTGCCCCCTGCCCCGGATACGAGGGCCTGCGCGGCCAGGACACCGGCCGCTGGGCGGGCCGGCCCCTGGACGAGGTCGCCGCCGAGGACCCCGACGGCGTCCGGCGCTGGCTGACCGATCCCGCGTACGCGCCGCCCGGCGGGGAGTCCCTCGCCGCACTGACCGCCCGCGTCGGCGCCGAACTGGCCGGCCTGGCCCCCGGCACGCACCGCGCGGTCGTCGAACAGGCCGTCGTACGGGCCGCCGTGGTGCACGCCCTGGACCTGCCGGCCGCGGCGTTCTGGCGGCTCGACGTCCGGCCCGGCCACGTCACCACGCTCACCGGGCGCGCCGGGCGCTGGAACCTCCGGCTCGGCGAACCGGAGGCGGACGCCGGGCTGCCGTCCGGGGCCGCCGGGCCGCCGTCCACGGACTCCTAGGCCACGATCCAGTCGCTCGTCGCGATGACCGGCTGTACGCCGTCGCGGTGGACGGTGCCCTCGATGAGGCCGTACATGCGGTCCGCCGCGAAGTAGACCTCGTTGTCGTTCTTGAGGCCGAACGGTTCCAGGTCCACCAGGAAGTGGTGCTTGTTGGGGAGGTTCAGGCGCACCTCGTTGACCCGCGGGCAGTTGTCGAGCACCCGCTCGGCCATCTGGTTCAGCGTCTGCTGGAGCGAGTACGAGTACGTCTCGGCGAAGGCCTCCAGCATGTGCTTGCGGACCTTCTTGTACGACCGGTCCCAGTCGAAGGCGGCGTCGTCGCCGGCCAGCGCCGAGTGCGCCCAGCGCGCGGTGACCTTGGTCGCCAGGATGCGGTCGTACGCCTCCTTGAGCGTCGTGTACTTGTCCTTGATGTAGCCGTGGAACTCGGAGTTCGTCGAGTTCATCACGGTCAGGTCCTTCAGGCCGGAGATGACCTGCAGGCCGGTGGTCTCGCTGTAGGTGATCTGCGCGGTGCGCACCTCCTGGCCCTTGCGGACGAAGGAGTGCTGCTCCTTGCGCGTGGGCACCGGGATCCGCTCCCAGGCGAACTCCTCGATGCGGATCTGCGCCTCGCGGATCGGCGCCTGCGAGGAGACGAAGTGCTTGGCCAGCAGGATGCCGAAGGCCTCGGGCGACTCGATGCCGTGCTCCTTGCCGAAGGCGTACACCGTGTTCTTGGTGGTGTCGGTCGGCAGGCAGTTGGTGTTGTCGCCGGTGAGGTGGACGTCGCGGAACTCGCCGCGCAGCGCGACCGAGACGTTGAGGTCGCGGATCTCGTGCCAGGAGCCGTCGCTGCCCTTGCGGGTGACCTTGACGATGCGGTTCTCGGCCTTGCCGTACTGGTTCTGGGCCAGGACGTGCTTGCTCATGCGCTGTCTTCCTTCGGGTACGCGGGGTCCGGCTGGCTGGATCCCGTACGCCCGGCGTCCGGCGGGCCGCGGCCCGCCCCCCGCCGTTCAGTCCCCGTGGGACCGCCCCGGGACTGACGTGCATCCCGGTCCGTAGGTGCTCTGTCGGATTTCAGCATGTTCACGTGCTGTTCGTAATGGCGCGGATCCTCCGAGAACGGGCACCCACGGCTTGGGCGTCCCGCTGACGCTGCAGGTCAGACGGTGTGCGCGTCGGCCACCGAGAGGGCCTCGCCGAGGACGGCCAGCCCCTTGGCCACGTCGTCGGCCGCGATGTTGCACGGCGGGGCGACGTGGATGCGGTTCCCGGCGGTCAGCGGCCACAGGCCGCCCTTCTTGCAGGCGGCGGCGAACGCGGCCATCGGGGCGTTGTCGGCGCCCGCGGCGTTGTACGGCACGAGCGGCTCCCGCGTGGCCCGGTCCCGTACGAGCTCCAGCGCCCAGAAGGTGCCCAGGCCCCGGACCTCGCCGACCGAGGGGTGCCGCTCGGCGAGGGCGCGCAGCCCCGGACCCAGCAGCTCGGCGCCGGTGCGGGCGGACTGCTCGACGATCCCCTCCTCCTCCATCACGGTGATCGTGGCGACGGCGGCGGCGCAGGCCAGCACGTGCCCGGAGTAGGTCAGGCCGCCGGGGTAGGGGCGGGTGGCGAAGGTCTCGGCGATGGCGCCGGAGATGGCGACGCCGCCGAGCGGCACGTACCCGCTGTTGACGCCCTTGGCGAAGCAGAGCAGGTCGGGGGTGACGTCCCAGTGCTCGGCGGCGAACCACTTCCCGGTCCGGCCGAAGCCGACCATGACCTCGTCGAGGACGAAGACGATCCCGTACCGGTCGCAGAGCTCGCGCACGCCCGCCAGGTAGCCCGCCGGGTGCACGAGCACCCCCGGGGCGCCGCCGACGGTCTCCAGGATGACCGCGGCGACGGACTGCGGGCCCTCGAAGACGATGGTGTCCTCCAGGTGCGCGAGGGCGCGCTCGCACTCCTCGGCCTCGGAGGCGGAGTAGAAGGGCGAGCGGTAGGCGAACGGCCCCCAGAAGTGCACCACGCCCGCGGTCGCGCTGTCGTTGCCGAAGCGGCGGGCGTCGCCGGTCAGGTTGATCGCGGTGGAGGTGGCGCCGTGGTACGAGCGGTAGGCGGACAGCACCTTGGGCCGGCCGGTGTGCAGGCGGGCCATCCGGACGGCGTTCTCGACTGCCTCGGCGCCGCCGTTGGTGAAGAAGATCCTGTCCAGGTCGCCGGGCGTGCGCCGGGCGATGAGCCGGGCCGCCTCGGAGCGGACGTCGACGGCGAAGCCGGGCGCGACCGTGCACAGCCTGGCGGCCTGCTCCTGGATCGCGGCGGTCACCTTGGGGTGCTGGTAGCCGATGTTGGTGTAGACGAGGGCGCTGGAGAAGTCGAGGTAGCGCTTGCCCTCGTAGTCCCAGAAGTACGAGCCCTCGGCCCCGGCGACGGCGAGCGGGTCGATGAGCTCCTGTGCCGACCAGGAGTGGAAGACGTGCTTGCGGTCGGCGTCTTTGACGGCGGCGAGGGCGTCGGCGGCACTTGCGTTCATGACCTGAGCGTAGATGTCCATGATGCGGACTCCTGGGAGGGTCGAGGGCACCTGGGAGGGTGGTCAGTCTACCGCATATCGGAATCATTTTTCCGCGTTGTGAAATTCTGCCGGTTGTGAGCGGTGGTGAGCCGGAGGTGAGGCCGCAGTGAGCGCCCCGGCGGAAGGTGAGCTCGTCGCCGGGTCCGCCGGGGGCACCGAACGCACAGGCAACCGAGGGGTACGGACATGGGCGAGCAGCAGCTGACCGGCAGGACCGCACTGGTGACCGGCGGGTCGCGCGGCATCGGGCGGGCCGTGGCACTGCGGCTGGCCGCCGAGGGTGCGCTGGTCGCGGTGCACTACGGCACCAACGGGGCCGCCGCCGAGGAGACCGTGGCCCGGATCACCGCGGCCGGCGGGCGCGCCTTCGCCGTCGGGGCCCGCTTCGGGGAGGCCGGCGCGGTGGACCGGCTGTTCGAGGGGCTGGTCCGCGGGCTGGAGGAGCACGGCGCCGAGGGTCTGGACATCCTGGTCAACAACGCCGGCATCATCTCCGGCCGGTCGATCGGCCAGGTCACGGAGGAGGAGTTCGCCCTGCTCATGGCCGTCAACGTGAGCACGCCGTTCTTCGTGATCCAGCGGGCGCTGCCGCTGCTGAACGACGGCGGCCGCATCATCAACATGGGCTCGACGGCCAGCCGTTTCGCCGTCTCCACCCAGATCGGCTACACGGTCAGCAAGGCGGCCCTGGAGGCCATGGCCCCCTCGCTCGCCAACGAGCTGGGCCGCCGCGGGATCACCGTGAACACGGTCGCGCCCGGCGCCGTCCGCACCGACCTGACCGCCGGCTACACCGCGATCCCGGAGGTCGTCGCCGGCCTGGAGGCGATCAGCGCGCTCGGGCGGATCGGCGAGCCGGAGGACGTCGCGGACGTGGTGGGGTTCCTGGCCGGCCCGCAGGGGCGTTGGGTGACCGGCCAGACCGTCGACGTGTCGGGCGGGACCTGGCTCGGGCCGATCGCCGCCGCCTGAGTTCCCGAACTGCCGTGATTTCCTTGGTGGATAATCGACGGCATGAGGTTCGGCATCCTCGGTGAGACCCGGGCGCGGCACGACGACGGAACCGAGGTACCGCTCGGCGGACCCGCGCGGCGCGCCCTGCTGGCGCTGCTGCTGATCCGCCCCGGCGCGGTGGTGTCGGCGGAGCGGCTGGCCGAGGAGATCGAGCCGGGCGGGAACGTTTCCGCGCACGCGCTCCAGTCGCAGGTGTCCAGGCTGCGTACGGTCCTGGGGCAGTCGGCCGCCATCGAACGCGTCGGCGCCGGCTACCGGATCGTGGTCCCGGACGGGGCGGTGGACGCCGCACGCTTCGAAGAGCTGGCCGCCGAAGGGCGCACCGCACTGGCCGAGGGCGACCCCGCCCGGGCGGCCGCCGTACTGCGCCGGGCGCTGCAGCTGTGGCGCGGCCCCGCGCTGGACGGGCTCGACGGGAGCGAGACCGCCCGCGCCGCGGCGGGGCGGCTGGAGGAGGCCCGGCTCGCGGCCCTGGAGGACCGGATCGAGGCCGAGCTCCGGCTCGGCGAACACCGCGCGGCCGTACCGGAGCTGCGCGAGCTGGTCGGGCGGCACCCGCTGCGGGAGCGGCTGGCCGGGCTGCTGATGCGGGCCCTGTTCGCCCAGGGCGGGCAGGCCGAGGCGCTGGTGGTGTTCGAGGAGACCCGGCGGCACCTGGCCGAGGAGCTGGGCGCCGATCCTTCGGCCGAACTGCTCGCGCTCCACCGTGAGTTGCTGGACACCGCCCCGGCGCCCTCGCCGGCCGCGCCGCCCGCCCAGCTGACCTCCTTCGTGGGTCGTGAGGAGGAACTGGCCGAGGCCGCCGGGCTGTTGCGCACGGCCCGGCTGGTCACGCTGATCGGCCCCGGCGGGGTCGGCAAGACCCGGTTGGCCGTCGAGGTCGCGGGGACTGCCGTCGCCGGGGACGACGTCTGCTTCGTGGAGCTGGCGGCGCTGGGCGCCGGCGGCCCGGCGGCCGGCAGGGCGGCGGCCGGCGGGGCGCGGGCCGCGCAGCCAGGGCTCGCAGGGCAGCCGGTCCAGACTGCGCAGGCCGTACTGGGTGCGCTCGGGCTGCGCGAGAACGGCCTCCAGATGGGGGACGGCCCTGCGCGGACCGCGCTCGACCGCCTGATCGCGGCCCTGGCCGACCGGCCGCTCCTGCTCGTCCTGGACAACTGCGAGCACCTCGTCGACGAGGCCGCCGCCCTCGCGGCCCGCCTGCTGGCGGCCTGCCCCCGGCTGCGCGTGCTGGCCACCAGCCGCGAACCGCTCGGCGTCATCGGCGAGCACGTCCGGCAGGTCCGGCCGCTGGACGCGGCGGCCGCCGTACGGCTCTTCGCCGACCGGGCCCGGGCCGTGCGCCGCGGCCCGACCGGCGACCCCGAGGTCGTACGGCGGATCTGCGCCGCCCTCGACGGCCTGCCCCTCGCGATCGAACTCGCGGCGGCGCGCCTGCGCACCCTGGACCCCGAGGACCTCGCCGGCCGGCTCGACGACCTCCTCGGGATCACCGCCCGCGGCAGCCGCACCTCCGCCGAACGGCACCGCACCATGCGCTCGGTCGTCGCCTGGAGCTGGGACCTGCTCACGGAGGACGAGCAGCGCGCCGCCCGGCGGTTCACGGTCTTCGCGGGCGGCGCGACGGCGGCCTCCGTGCGGGCGGTGTGCGGCACGGACACCGACATTCTGGAGTCGCTGGTCGACAAGTCCCTGGTGGAGGCCGTGGGCGCCGGGCGCTACCGGATGCTGGAGACGGTCCGCGCGTACGGCACCGAACGGCTGGAGGCGGCCGGCGGGGCCGAGGCGGAGGCCACCCGGCGGGCCCACGCCCGCCACCTGCTGGACCTGCACCGCTCGGCCGCCCCGCACCTGCTGCGCGCCGAGCAGCTGCAGTGGCTGCCGCGCGTCGCCGCCGAGCACGACAACCTCCTGGCCGCACTGCGCCGGTCGGTCGGCGCGGGCGAGGCGCGCACCGCCCTGGAGCTGCTCGCCGCGGCCTCGACGGCCTTGTGGATCCGCGGCGCGACCGCCGCGGCGGCCCCGCATGCGGCCGCCCTGCTGGAGGCGGCCGACGCCGCCGCCGTGGACGGTCTCGGCGAGGAGTACGCCGCCTGCGTGCTGCTCGCGGCGTCCACCGCGGCCGGCCGTCCCGTCTGGGAGCGGCACCGCGCAGCGGCGCAGGAGGCGTTGGCCGCCGCGTGGCCGGGCGAGCGCGCGGGCCGGTACCCGGTGGTCCTGCTGCTCTGGATGATGCGCCACGCGGGCGAAACGGGTGCCCACGACCCCCGGGACGCGGTGGCCGCGTTCGAGCTCGTCTCCGCCCAGCGCGACTGCCCCGACCCGTGGGCGGGTGCGGCAGCCCGGTACGTGTCCGGGTACGCGACCCTCGGCGCGGGCGACGCCGAGGGTGCCGAGCAGGCCTTCGACGCGGCGGCCGAGCAGTTCCGTACGCTCGGCGACCGGTGGGGCACCGCGCTGGCCCTGGACGCCCTCGCCGGCCTCGCGGGCGCCCGCGGCGACGGCGCGCGGGCGATCGCGCTGACCGACCGGGCCCTCGCCCTCACCGAGGAGCTCGGCGCCGTGGAGGACTCCGCGGACCTGCTGGTCAACCGGGGCGACCACCGCCTGCCCCACGACCGGGCCGCGGCCCGTGAGGACTACACCGCTGCGGCCGGCCTCGCCCGCGCCGGCGGCAGCCCCGCCGCCCTCGCCGCGGCGCTGCGCGGCCTCGGCGACATCGCCCTGCTGGAGGGGCTGCCGCAGGAGGCCGAGCGGCTCTACACCGACGCGCTGGAGCGGATCGACCCCCACTGGGTCAAGAGCCTCGGCAACCGGGTGCGCTGCCTCGTCGGCCTCGGCCGGATCGCCGGGGCCCGCGGCGACCGGGCCGCGGCCCGGTCGTACTTCGGCCGGGTCGCCGAGTCCGTGGCCGCACTGGGCCCGTCCGTGCCGGACACCCTGCGCATGATGGGCCTGCCGGAGGAGCTCGTCACAGCGGTGAGCGCGCGGTGAGCGCCCCGTAAGCCCACCCCGGCACTCTCACCGGCATGACGAACACGACCGCGAACACGACCGCGAACGCGAACGCCACCGCCACCGCCGGGACCAGGCAGAAGAGCTTCCACGTCCTGATCTCCGGCGCCTCCGTCGCCGGACCCGCGCTCGCCCACTGGCTCCACCGGTACGGCTTCACCACCACGATCGTGGAGCGCGCCCCCGCCCTGCGCGACGGCGGCTACGCCGTCGACTTCCGCGGCCAGGCGCACCTGTCGGTCCTGCGTCGCATGGGCCTCCTGGAGGCCGTCGAGGCCGCCCGCACGGGCACCGGCTCCATGGCGTACGTCAACGAGACCGGCAAGCCGGTGGCGAAGCTGCCCGCCGACCTCTTCGCCGGGGACGTGGAGATCCTCCGCGGCGACCTGGCCCGCATCCTCCACGACGCGACCGCGGAGCACACCGAGTACGTCTTCGGCGACTCGATCACCTCGCTCCGGGAGGACGCGGACGGCGTGCACGTCACCTTCGAGCGCGGCGCACCCCGCCGCTTCGACCTGGTGATCGGCGCCGACGGCCTGCACTCCACCACCCGCCGCCTGGCCTTCGGCCCCGAGGAGCACTTCGTCCGGCACCTGGGCGTCTACTGCGCCATCTTCACCACCGGCAACCACCTCGGCCTGGACCACACCGGCCACGCCTACCGCACCGCGAACCGGCTGGTGGCGATGTACAGCGCCCGCCACAACACCGAGGCCAAGGCCGTCTTCTACTTCGGCTCCACGGACCTCGGCCTCGACCGGCGCGACGCGGTGCGCCAGCAGGACGTCCTCACCGAGCAGTTCACGGGCAACGGCTGGCAGAGCGACCGGCTGCTGCACGACATGCGGTACGCGCCGGACTTCTACTTCGACTCCGTCGCCCAGGTCGCCATGGACGGCTGGACGCGCGGCCGCGTCGCGCTGGTCGGCGACGCCGCCCACTGCCCCTCGTCGCTCTCGGGCATGGGCACGGGCCTCGCCCTGGTCGGCGCGTACGTCCTCGCGGGCGAACTGGCCGCGGCGGGCGGCGACCACCGCGTCGCGTTCGCCCGCTACGAGCAGGAGATGCGCGCGTACGCGGACGGCTGCCGGAAGATGGGCGACGGCGTCGCCAGGCTGATGGTCCCCGGCAGCCGCTTCACGGCCGGCCTCCTCAACCGCTACTACAAGCTCATGCCGTACCTGCCGGGCAAGGACATGGCCGCGAAGATCGCCCGCAGGACCGCGGAGAACATCACCCTGTGCGACTACACGGCGGCCGAGGTCCGCGGGGTCCCCGCCGTCCGTGCGGGCCGCTGACGGCCGGCCTCACCCCCGGCCCAACGGCGCGGGCGCCGGCAGGCGCACGGGCCCGGGCGCCGTCAGCCGGTCCGCGCCCGGCGGGACGGGCACCGACGCGAAGATCGCGTTCTGCTGCGCCTGGAGCTCCTTCTTCCGCTCGGGGCTCGTGCCGGGCAGGCGCTGCTCCTCGTACAGCTTGTGAGTGGCCTCCTGCGCCCACTTGCTCGCCGGGGTGTGGAACTGGACCTCGAAGAGCTGCCCCGAGCGCGGCGCCCGCCAGCCGGTGTTCAGCCCCTTGTACCCCTCGGAGCGGCCCCAGGTGTTGGACCACTTGGTGCTGTCGTTGCCCCAGTCGGAGAGCAGCCGGGTGGCGGTGGCGACCCCTTCGGTGTACTGCTCGTCCGGCCACTGGAGCGTGTAGCGGACGGCGTCGCTGATGCCGGCGAGAACGGTGTCGACGTTCTGCTCCGGGTGCTCCTTGAGCGAGGTGGCCACCTTGCGCTTGAGGGAGTCGGGGGACTTGAGCCGGTGGTCGAAGCCGGTCAGCTCCGCGCCGGTGATCCAGGCGGCCGCCCTGACCTGGGGGCTGATGGACTTCTCCGCCTCCTGCGCCCGGTCGAGGTACGCGTCGACGTGCTGGTTGTCCTCCCGGCTGAGGGAGAGCCCGCCCTCGCCGGTCCAGCCGTCGTCCGGGGCGGGGGCGGCGGTCGCGGAGACGGCGGTCGCGGTGGCGGCGCCGCCCAGGGCGAGCGCGGCTGTCAGGGCGGCCGCGACGGCGGTTCGAGTGACGGTGGTGCGAGCGACGGTGGGCGTCCGCATGGGTCTGTCCTGCCTTCAGGTGGGGGCGTACGGGCGTGCGTACGGGACTTGGCGGACGGCCCAACGCGCCGGCCGGCGCCGGGGTGACTGCCGAGCGGCAGGACGGGTGACCGGGAACCCCCCGTGTTGACCGGTGCGTTGGAGGTACGGCAGCGAGCAGTCCGGTGCGGAGCAGCACGACCCGAGGACGTGACAGGTGAGCGAGAAGGAAGCCCTGGCCCGGCGGTTCGAGGAGCACCGGACCCATCTGCGGGCGGTGGCCTACCGGATGCTGGGCTCGCTCAGCGAGAGCGAGGACGCCGTCCAGGAGACCTGGATCCGGTTGAACCGCTCCGACGTCACCGGCGTGGAGAACCTGGGCGGTTGGCTGACCACGGTCATCGGCCGGGTCTGCCTGGACATGCTGCGCTCCCGCGCCACGCGCGCCGAGGAGTCGCTGCACGACCGGGACGGGCTGGTCCGCCTCCCCGACCCGGTGGTCACGGGGCCGGCCGGCATGAACCCCGAGCACGAGATCCTCATGGCCGACTCGGTCGGCATCGCCCTGCTGGTGGTCCTGGATACGCTCGCCCCGGCGGAGCGGGTGGCCTTCGTCCTGCACGACCTGTTCGCGGTCCCGTTCGACGAGATCGCCCCGGTCCTCGGCCGCACCGCGGCGACGACGCGGCAGCTGGCCAGCCGGGCGCGCCGCCGCGTCCAGGGGGCCGCACCGGCGCCCGACCCGGACCTGGTGCGCACCCGGGAGATCGTCGACGCCTTCCTGGCCGCCGCGCGCGGCGGCGACCTCGGCGCGCTCCTGGACCTGCTCGACCCGGAGGTCGTGGCCCGCTCCGACGGCGGTGCACTGCGGCCGAGCCCGGTCCGCCGGGGCGCGCAGGACGTGGCCTCGCAGGCGATCATGTTCGCCCGGTTCGCCGAGGCCGCGTACCCGGCGCTGGTCAACGGCATCCCCGGCGTCGTCTCCCGCAGCGCCGACGGCGCGCCGCTGTCGGTCATGGCGTTCACCGTCCGGGACGGCAGGATCGTCGCCCTCGACATCCTCACCGACCCCGACCGCCTGGCCCGCCTCGGCCTCGGGACGGGTCCGGAGGCGGGTTGATCAGGCCCCGGCCCCGGCCCCGGCCCCGGACCCGGACCCGGACCCGGCACCGGCCCCGGACCAGGGCCGGGGCCGGGTGAGGGATTCCAGCAGCTCACGCCCCTCCGGCCAGGCGCCCAGGCCGGAGGCGGAGTTGAGGTGCCCGTACGCCCCCGCCGGATGCCAGCGCGCCCCCCACCGCGCCGCGAAACCGGCGGCCGCCGCGGGCGAGCCGTACGGGTCGTCGGTGCTGCCCACCACCAGGGCCGGGCACGGCAGCGGTTGCGGCGACACCCCGGTGAACGTCGCGGCCGCCTGCCGAGGGAAGGCCGGCCCCTGCGGGTCGGGCGGCGCGACCAGGAACGCGCCGGCCACCGCGCTCGCGGGGCGGTCCCCCAACCAGACGGCCGCCGCCCAGCACCCGAGGCTGTGGCCCACCAGCACGACGTCGCCGTCCCGCCGGGCGGCATGCTCGTAGGCCTCCTGCACGGCCTCGACCCAGTCGTCCAGCTCGGGCGCGGACCAGGAACCGGGGGAGATCCGCACCGCCGAGGCGCCCCACTCCCGCTCCCACAGGCTCTGCCAGTGCTGCCCGTCGGAGCCGTCGATGCCGGGGACGATGACGTACGCGACCACTGCCTGCCACCGTTTCGCTCGTCGCCCCGCGCGATCACGGGGCCGCTTGCGGGCGAGTCTGCGTGAAGCAGCGGGACGGCACCCGCCCGGCAAGTGATCCCGAAGAGATTGGCGCCGACGACGATGGAATCACCGGACAGAACCCGCGAGAGCACCCCGGCAGAGCCGGCGACAGACCCCACGACAGGAGCAACGGGGGACTGGACGGGATCGACAGGAGGATCCTCACCCTCCTCCAGCAGGAGGGCAGGCTGACCGGCGCCGAAGTGGGCCGCCGCGTGGGCCTCTCCCAGCCCGCGGCCGCCGCCCGCATCCAGCGCCTGGAGAAGAGCGGCGTCATCACCGGCTACCGGGCCGTGGTCGACCCGATCGCACTCGGCCTCAACATCCACGCCCTCATCCGGCTGCGCACCACGCACGACCGGCTCTCCCGCGCCCTGGACTTCGCCTCCCGGACCCCGGAGATCGCCTCCACCCTGCGGGTCACGGGTGAGGACTGCCTGGTCTTCGACGTCCACTGCCCGCAGGCCGGACGCCTTGAGGAGGTCGTCGACGCCCTCGCCCGCTACGGCCCCGTCACGACCTCCCTGGTGCTGCGCTCCTACCCTCCGAAGCCGCTGCAGGAGGCGTGAAGATCCGGTCCAGGTGGTGCCGCAGTACGGCGGTGGCCGACTCGGGGCCCCGCTGGCCCACGAGGATGCTCGTGCCCATCGCCGCCGCCATGGCCAGCAGGCCGATCGCCTCCGTGCGCGCGTCGGCGCCGGGGTCGGCCAGGCCGGCGTCCTGCGCCTGGCCGATCAGGCCGGCGAGGGCGTCCTCGGCGGCGTCGGGGTTGTCGATGAACGGCTGGGCGGCCAGCGCCTCGTCGGTGACGGACAGGATCGCGTACGAGGTGTAGAGGAGGTGGAAGGTGCGGCTCTCCTCGTCGGTCGGCAGCGACGCGAGCAGCAGCGCCTCCGCCATCGCCCGCGGACCCGGCCGCGACCCCGGCGCCGACCCCGGCTCCGGCCCGGCGGCGGCGAGGCGGGCGCCCACGCGGGAGGTGAACCGGTCCGTGAGGTGCTGGAGCCCGTACAGGAGCAGCTTCTCCTTGGTCTCGAAGTAGTACTGCACCAGCCGCAGCGACACCCCGGCCTCGGCCGCCACGTCGCGCATGCCGACGGCATGCAGCCCGCGCCGCCCGGCGACCCGTACGAGCGCGTCGGCGATCTCGGCACGCCGCTCCTCGTGGTCCACGCGCTTCGGCACGCCCGCACCCACCTTTCAGCCCCACACAACGGAAACAGGTTGATGATACGCCCGTACCACCAACATGATACGGTCGTACCACGAACGGAAACGATCTCTCGGAGGCGCCACCGTGCCCGACACCACCACCCGCCCCGGCTCCCGCCCGCGCCGCGATGTCGGCCGCTACGTCAACGACACCTTGCGCGACCGGTACTTCGCCGCCTGCGACGCGCTCTACGCCCTGGGCGCGCCCGTTCGCTCCGAGACGGACGTGGAGACGAGCTTCGGCACCACCCACGTCTACCGCTACGGCCCGGCCGACCCGGCGGCCGAGTCCCGTACGCCGGTGGTCCTCATCCACGGCGCCGGCTACTGCTCCGCGATGTGGTACCCCAACACCCCCGCGCTCAGCGCCGAACGCCCCGTCTACGCCCTCGACACCCCCGGCGACGCCGGCCGCAGCGTCCAGCGCGAGCCCATGTGGCAGCCCGAGCGCGCCGCCCAGTGGCTCGACGAGGCCCTCGACGCCCTCGGCCTCGACCGCGTCCACCTCGTCGGCGCCTCCTACGGCGGCTGGCTGGTGCTCAACCAGGCCCACCGCCGCCCCGACCGCCTCGCCTCGGTCACCCTGCTCGACCCGGGCGGCCTGGAGAAGGTCGGCCTGCGCTTCTTCGCCTGGGTCTTCGTCAGCCTCTTCGCTAGCTTCGCCCCCAAGGCCCTGCGCCCGCGCCTGGCCAAGTGGCTGGAGCAGCCGGTCCTCGTCGTCCCCGAACTGCGCGCCATGGTCCACGCGGGCGCCCGCGCCTTCCGCATCCGCCGCCCGGCCCCGCTCCCCCTCTCCGAGGAGGCGCTGCGCTCGATCACCACCCCGCTCTACCTGGTCATGGGCAAGCGCAGCCTCCTCGTCCACCCGCAGCGCCAACTGGAGCGCGTCCCCCGCCTGATCCCGGGGGCCCGAGCCGAAATCCTGACCGGCACGGGCCACGGCCCCCAGATCGACCACGCCACCCTGGTCAACACCCGCATCCTGACCTTCATGCAGGAGGCCGACGCCGCCTGACGCCCCGTGGGTGTCAGACCCGGTCCAGGCGGTGCGCGTACGCGGTCGGCAGGGCGGGTGTCCCGCCTCCGGGGACCACGTGCCGACGGCGGGACGGCATGCCCGCGGTCGGGTTGGCGACGCCCCAGGCCGCGCCCTTGCAGATCAGCTCCTTGTAGAGGGCGGCAACGCGGCCCGTCAGGGCCCTGTCGAGAGCCCGGTCGTCCGCGGTGACGAACTGGATCAGGCCCTCCTTGCGGCCGAGGGAGATGCACTGCTGGAAGTAGCGGATGGTGACGCGGGGGACCTTGGTGCCGGTGAGGCGGGCGGCGATGGCGTCGGCGGCCTGCCAGGCCATGGGGACGCCCGAGGCGCAGGACATGCGGAGCGGCTTGTCGCCCGGGCCCATGGCCAGGGCCGCGTCGCCCACCGCGTAGACGTCGGGGTGCGAGACCGAGCGCATCGTGGCGTCGACCACGATCCGGCCCCGGTCGGTGACCTCCAAGGTGGTGCCCCGGGCGATCGGGTGGACCGCGAAGCCGGTGGTCCAGACGGTGACCGCGGCGGGGATCGAGCTGCCGTCGGCGGTCCGCACGGAGTCCGCCGCCACCGCGGCGACCTCGGTGTGCTCGTGGACCGTGACGCCGAGCCCGTCCACCACCTTGCGCAGGTGGGCGCGGCCCTTCTGCGAGAGCCAGTCGCCGAGGGCGCCGCGCACGGCGAGGGCGACGTCGAGGTCCGGGCGGGCCTCGGCGATCTCGGTCGCGGCCTCCAGGCCGGTCAGGCCGCCGCCGACCACGACCACGGGCCGGCCGGCGTCCAGGGCGGCCAGGCGGTCGCGCAGGCGCAGGGCGCCGGGGCGGCCGGACACCTCGTGGGCGTGCTCGGCGACACCGGGGACGCCCCCGTCGTCCCAGCCGCTGCCGAGGGCGTGGACCAGGGTGTCGTACGCCAGCTCCTCCGGCTCGGCGCCGACGGCGGAGCCGACCGTCACCGTCTTGCGGTCCACGTCCACGGAGGTGACCTTCGCGAGCTCCAGCTCCACGCCCGTGCCCGCGAACATCTCGTCGAACGGGCGGGGCCTGAGGTCCTGGCCGGCCGCGAGCTGGTGCAGCCGGACGCGCTCGACGAAGTCGGGCTCGGGGTTGACGAGGGTGATGGCCACGTCCTCGCGGTGCAGCCGCTTGGCGAGGCGGCCGGCGGCGACGGCTCCGGTGTAGCCGGCTCCGAGGACGACGATGCGGTGCTGCATGGGCCTGCTCCAGTCTGCGCGGGTCGGTTCCGCCCTTGTCTTGCGCGGTGTCGACCCTTGAACCGGACGGCCCGCCGTTCCCTGACAGGATCGGAATGTGACCTGCGCCACACTCTCCCTTCGGCCCTCGTCGGGTCAGAGGGTGTAGAGCGGGGACCCGCCCCGGCCCTCGGCGGCCCACCGCTCGGTCGCGCGGACGAGCTTGTCGGGGTTGACCTGGCTGCGGACCGCCGTGATGCCCTCCGCGGTGACCTCCAGGCACGTGATCCCGACGACCCGGCCGTCCACGACCGCCACGACGGCGGGCCCGCCGTTGGCGGTCGTCGCGTAGATGTCGGGCGCGCCGCCGACGTACGCCCGCTTGGCCTCGCTGGGCTTGAACAGGCCGCGCAGGAAGGTGGCGACCGCGAGCGCACCCTCGAACGCCTTCGCGCGCGCCGGGACCTTGCCGCCGCCGTCGCCGACCGAGACGGCGTCCTGGGTGAGCAGGCGGACGAGGGGCTCGGTACGGCCGCTGGTCGCCGCGGCCAGGAACTCCTCGACGATCCTGCGGGCGGTGGCCTCGTCGATCTCGGTGCGCGTCTTTCCGGCCGCGACGTGTTTCTTGGCCCGGTGCAGGATCTGCTGACTGGACGCCTCGGTGATGTCCAGGATCTCGGCGATCTCGCGGTGCGGGTAGTCGAATGCCTCCCGCAGCACGTACACCGCCCGCTCGTTGGGCGACAGGCGCTCCAGCAGGACGAGGACGGCGTACGACACCGACTCGCGCTGCTCGGCGGTGTCGGCCGGGCCGAGCATCGGGTCCCCGGCGAGCAGCGGCTCGGGGAGCCACCTGCCCACGTACGTCTCGCGCCGGGCGCGCGCCGAAGTCAGCTGGTTGAGGCAGTAGTTGGTGAGGACCTTCGTCAGCCAGGCCTCGGGCACCTCGATCCGTGCCACGTCAGCCGCCTGCCAGCGCAGGAACGTCTCCTGCACGGCGTCCTCCGCCTCGCTCGCCGAGCCGAGCAGCCGGTAGCCGATGGCCTCCAGCCGGGGCCTGGCGGCCTCGAACCGGTCCACGTCACTCACGATCAGGCCCATGCCCGCGATCCTAGATCGCGTGTGCTGAATCGCCAGCGAACGGAGCCTCCGCCTCAAGGAGATCGCGCACGGAACCGGTTTCCGGGGCTCCAAGGTTGCCCAGCTCCACGTGGATGCGGGAGAGGTTGCACAGGGCCCCGGTCGACCATGACGACGTCGCGGGTCGGTCCGAGGCTCAACCGCACCCGGCCGTCGGCCAGGAGGTTGCGGCCGGTGGCGCGACGGGGCGTGGTTCAGTCGGTTGCCGGAGGATGGGGTTCGCCCGCTGCGCGGCGGTACTCGGCGTTGATGCGCTGGGCTTCCTCGAGCTGGTCCTCAAGGGCGATGATGCGGCAGGCGGCCTCGATGGGGGTGCCCTGGTCGACGAGTTCCCGGGCGCGGGCGGCGATGCGCAGCTGGTAGCGGGAGTAGCGGCGGTGGCCGCCCTCGGAGCGCAGCGGGGTGATCAGTCGGGCTTCCCCCAGGGCGCGGAGGAAGCCGGGCGCCGTACCGATCATCTCGGTGGCCCGGCCCATCGTGTAGGCGGGGTAGTCGTCGTCGTCGAGACGGCCGAGCGGATCGTCTGCTGTCATCTCACCTCTCCGTCGAACCCTCCGGTGCGCGGGCCGGCGGTCCGGCACGTTCACCGAGGGTAACGCCGCCGTCCGCGACGCCGGTACCGGCGCTCTCGACGGCTGGAGAGATGGACGAGGGGAAATCGTCCCCCGGGCGGAGGACGGACGGACAGGTGGACGGGCGGGCGGGGCTCCGGCCCCGCCGCCGGCCTTCGACCGTCAGGCCGCGGGGGGCGTGCCCAGGAGGATGGACGCGCTCTGGACCGGGGCGGCGGTGGCCGAGGGGGAGACGGTGCCGCACGTGAAGCCGAGCCGGGTCATGGCCCGCAGGACCTCGCCGACGCCGAAGTCGCGGCGGTCCTGCCGCGTGACGACCGCGCCGACCTGCTTGGCGGGGTAGTCACGGCGTCCGATGGTCACGAACGCGCCGGCCACGGGTTCGGGCCTGACGCCCTTCATCGCCTCCTGGACACCGTTCTTCGTCAGCTCGAACGGGAAACGAGCGATCACGCAGCGCATGGGACCTCACAGGGGGAAGGGAAGGGGAGCGGCCGGTGGTCGTCCACGGCGCGGGTGGTCATGGGCGGGGCGCGGTCTCGGGGGGGTCGAGTTCGCTCAGGCGCACCCGGTCGGTGTACGCGGGACCGGCGCGGAAGCCGGCGAGCTGGTCCTGGGTGACGAGGCCGGTGCGCCGGCCGTCGGCGTCAAGGATGATCAGGCGTGCGGTACGGGCTCCGTTCATGACCGCCAGGGCGACCTCGACGGTCATGTCCGCCCAGCCGTGCGGTTCGGCCGTGGCCGGGGTGGACGGCTGGGCGGGTTGTGTCTGCGCCGGTGTCACAAGCGGCTCCTTGTGGGGGATGGGGAAGGCATGGGTGTCGGCTCTGGTGCGAGGTCCTGGGACACCCGGGCGGGTGGCGTCCGCCGCGGGGCGGAGCCCGGATCCGCCCGGCGGTCGTGTCGGGCCGGAGCGGCGGCGCCGGGCGGGGGACGGAGGCCTGACGGCTCCGTCCCGGGGACGGGGACGGGGACGCCCGAGGGGGCCCTCGCACCCGTGATGCGGTGCAGTTCCGCCTCGCCGGGGCGGACCCGGGTGATCCGGGGCTGGACGCCCGCTCCGGACATGAGGCGGGCGGTGGCGCGGCGCTGGTTCGGCGTGACCAGGGTGACGACGCTCCCGGGGTTCCCGGCCCTGGCGGTGCGGCCGCTGCGGTGCAGGTAGTCCTTGGGGTCGGCGGGCGGATCGACGTTGACGACGAGGTCGAGGCCGTCGACGTGGATGCCGCGGGCGGCGACGCTCGTGGCGACGAGCACCGGCACGAGTCCGCTCCTGAACCGCGCGAGTGCGCGGGTGCGCTGTGGCTGGGACTTGCCGCCGTGCAGCGCGGCGGCGAGCACCCCCCGGGCCAGCAGGTCCCCGGTCAGCCGGTCGACGGCGTGCTTGGTGTCGAGGAACATGATCACGCGTCCCGTGCGGGCGGCGATCTCGGCGGTCGCGGCCTGTTTGTCGTCGGCGTGGACGTGCAGGACGTGGTGCTCCATCGTGGTCACGGCCCCGGCGGCGGGGTCGACGGAGTGCACGACGGGGTCCGACAGGTAGCGGCCGACGAGCCGGTCGACGCTGCGGTCCAGGGTGGCGGAGAAGAGCAGCCGCTGGCCCTCGGCGGGCACCTGGTCGAGGAGTTCGGCGATCTGGGGCGCGAAGCCCATGTCGGTCATCCGGTCCGCCTCGTCCAGGACGGTGACGAAGACCCGGTCCAGCAGGCAGTCGCCCCGGACGACGAGGTCCGTGAGGCGGCCCGGGGTGGCGACGACGATCTCGGCGCCCTTTCGGAGGGCGTAGGTCTGCCTGCTGAGGGGCGTTCCGCCGACGACCGTGGCCAGCCGTGACCCGACGGCGCGGGCGTACGGTGTGAGCGCGTCGGTCACCTGCTGCGCCAGCTCGCGGGTGGGGACGAGGACGAGGGCGAGGGGTCGCCTGGGCGCGGCCCGCGTTCCGGCCGTACGGGCCACCAGGGCGAGGCCGAAGGCCAGCGTCTTGCCGGAGCCCGTGCGGCCGCGTCCCAGGACGTCCCGGCCCGCGAGGGCGTTCGGCAGGGTCGCGCCCTGGATGGGGAACGGCACGGTGACGCCTTCGGCGGCGAGCACGGCGAGCAGCCGGTCCGGAAGGTCCAGGTCGGCGAACGCCCCGACCGGCGGCAGTGCGGGAGTGGCCGGCGAGGGGAGGGCGCCTGCATGTCGGCCGGCGTCGGAGGCTCCGTCGCCCGGGGCGGAACGACGGCCGATCGGGTGTGTGCTGTTCATGCGGGACCTTCCTCGGCGCGAGGCACATCAGGGAATTTCCGCGCCGAAGGAACGGAACGATTTTCCCGACGGCTTCGAATGGAGCATGAAAGCTGAACCGCCGGAAAGGGGCCGGAAAGGCACGATCGGCGGAACGGTGGCGCGATGCGGAGGTGACGTCCGGGCGGTCGGGCCGCGGCGGGTCCGGGAGCGGATCCGCTCGGCAGGATCCTCGTGGGGCGTACGCAGCCGAGAGAGTTCTCGTGGGGCCTATGCAGCTGGGGCCCGCACCCCGAAGGATGCGGGCCCCAGCTGCGGCGTGTGCGTCAGGATCAGACGGAGACGATGTTCTCGGCCGTCGGGCCCTTCTGGCCCTGCGCGATGTCGAAGCTGACCTTCTGGCCTTCCTGCAGCTCACGGAAGCCCTGGGAGGCGATGTTCGAGTAGTGGGCGAAGACGTCGGGGCCTCCGCCGTCCTGCTCGATGAAGCCGAAGCCCTTTTCCGCGTTGAACCACTTCACGGTACCCGTGCTCATGTCGTATCTCCTTCGAGGATCATCGGCGTCCGCACTGCGCGGAAACCATGTCGCCGCGATGATTGCCCCGCCGGAGAATCCGGAGATGAAAAAAGCACTCCCGCCGCCTTGAAGGCCGGTGAGGGCACTTGAAGTTTCGGGAACCACAACTGCAACTGAAATCGAGACTAGCACGACGTCGCCCCGAAAGGCGGTTGAATATCTCCGCTCCTTTTGCGCGGCAATAATCCTTGCCGCGCCGTCTCTCGAATTCTCATACCGCGCGGGTAGATATGGGCTCTGTCTCGCGTACCGTCCGTCACCTCCGCATGCTCCCCGGCAGGGGCGGCATGCCTGCCCCGACGACGGGACTCGCCCGCCCCTGCCGGTAGGCCTCTCCTTCGGCCGCCGGAGTGTTCTCCGGCGCCGACGCCTCCTGATGAGCGCCGCCCTCCGCGCTCTCCGCGGACATGACCGCTTCGGTGTCGTGGAGGTTGCCGGGGACGGACGCGGCGGCCATCAACCGTGCGGCGGACGCGGGTTCGGCCTCGGGCGGGACCACGAGCAGGTCGCAGCGGTGGAGGCTGTACGAGAACAGGCTCATCGTGTCGCGGTCCTGCTCGGAGAACCAGGCGACGTGCAGGTCGTGCCCGTGGACGGCGACCGTGTACGGGAGGGCGGGCCAGGGATCGGGGTTCGCCGTGATGCGTGTGATGCGCCCCCAGCGCTCCTCCAGCGCGTCCACCAGAGCCGGAAGTTCGGCGGCGAGATCGCGTGAGCGCGGCCACCAGGCTCCGTCCAGCAGGCCGGCGAGGGAGGTCTTCGGGGTCAGCACCAGGCGCACCTGGCGGGAGGGATCGGTCGTGCTGGTCATGAGGCGGGGACCTGTCCCCGGGACGCCCGTGAGCGGCCCGGCGTATCGATCGCCGGGAACGACGTCCGCGTGGAGGCGGGTGTACGGGATGCTCCCGGCCCTTCCAACGTACTCCGCGCCGGGGGCGGACGCGGGCGTCGGCCTGCCCCGTTCTGCGGGCGGCCCGGTCCCCTTCGGAGCCGGGCGGGATGCGACAGAACCCGGCCGGAGTGCTGCGCTCCGGCCGGGCCCCGGGCGTGCGGTGCGCCGGTCACAGCCCCTCGTCGTGCAAGTCCTCTTCGCGCAGCAGGTCGTCCTCGCGGGTGCGCGGGGCTTCCTTCTGCCCGGGCTGCGTGGGGGTACGGACTCCTCCCGGGTCACGCTGCCACGCACAGCGAAGGTCCGCCTGACGGCGACTGCGAAGCAAGGCACACGGATGACGCCCTCCCCCGCGTGGCGACCCCGCCGGGACGGAGCCTCCGTTCACCACCGTCCGTAGGCATTCCACACGATCCTCCAATCGGCGGAGGTCCACTCGCCGTGGGCCCCGTCGGCGGCGATGCTCGGGCCGCCGGCCCCATGCTCGGGTCGGGTGCCGCTCGTCGCACGCCGATGCGGGGAACGGAACACCCCACACGATGTTGATGCGGGCCTGCGCAAGACCGCGACCGTGTACCGCGTGCCGCCTTCGTTGACCGGGAGAGAAGGATGACCATCAAGGACATCGGGCCGGAACCTCACAGCTTCGACCTCGAGAAGGCGACGCTCGAGAACACGAACTACCGCGCGGTCGCCTGGTCCGGGAAGTACCTACAGTTGACCCTCATGTCGATCCCGGTGGGTGAGGACATCGGCTTGGAGGCGCACCCGGAGACGGACCAATTCCTTCGACTCGACGCAGGCCGGGGCCGCGTCCAGATGGGCGGCACGAAGGATCGACTCGACTTCGACCGGGAGGTCGAGGATGGCTGGGCGATCTTCGTGCCCGCCGGCACGTGGCACAACGTCACCAACATCGGTGACGAGACCCTGCAGCTCTACGCCGTATACGCGCCGGTCCACCATGCGTCGGGCAAGATCCATGCGACGGCCGCCGACGCGGAGCGCGACGAGGACTCAGGCGACGACGAGCCGCCGAGCTGGTCGGTCCAGCCTGCCCAGCAGCCATCGGACGAGCACGCCTGACCGGCGAGGGCCTATCGCGACGGCGGTCGTCGTGGGACGTGCGTCGGCCGGGGATCTCGAAGGCGCCCGTCGAGACAGGCCGCGACGATCGCCCCGACGAGGCGCGCGCCGGCCGGATTCAGGCGACGGGCCTCGGCAAGGATCTCCGTTTTCTCGTCGGTGCTGCAGCGGACGTCAACGCGCCGGGTGCGCTGGACTTTGGACGGTCGAGGCGCGGCGCGTGCTGCACCTGGCAGCCGCAGCCGTCACACTGCGGCTGGTGGATCCGCTGCCTGGGTGGTGCGGCGGTACTCGGCGTTGATGCGCTGGGCTTCCGCGAGCTGGTCTTCGAGGATGATGATGCGGCAGGCGGCTTCGATGGGGGTGCCCTGGTCGACGAGTTCCCGGGCGCGGGCGGCGATGCGCAGCTGGTAGCGGGAGTAGCGCCGGTGTCCGCCCTCGGAGCGCAGCGGGGTGATGAGGCGGGCTTCGCCGATGGCGCGGAGGAAGCCCTGGGTGGTGCCGATCATGGCGGCGGCCCGGCCCATCGTGTAGGCGGGGTAGTCGTCGTCGTCGAGACGATCGTCGAACGATTCGTGTGCTGTCATCTGCACCTCTCTCTGGAACGCGTGGAGGGGCCCTGGTGCCGTACGGCACCAGGGCCCCGAAGGAACTGCTTCACCATCTGCCGACCCTAGTACCGCGTCGGCCTTCTGTTGCCGCGGACCCGGCCTGCACTCGGCCGGGGGCGCGGGGATCGCGGTTGCTTGACCGGAGACCACCTCACTATCGATGTCCTGCGGTACCCGGGCTCACTCTTTCGCCCCGGGCGATCCTGATGGCGGTCAACTCCTCCGTTCTTCCCTCTGAACCGATCACTTGCCAAGCGGGGGACTGCGTACTGCTGGTGATGCGAACTGCACTTACTGCACTTGCTGAACTGCCACTGCGTTACTGCTCGCGGCGGCCCCTGATCACTGCGGGCCGCCCGGTCCGGTCGTCAGTTCAGTCGCCTTCCTACGACAACCCTGGCTTCGGAACTCCACCACCGGACCGTCCTGCGCACTGCGTGTACTGATGCCCGGCAGTTCGTCCCTCCGGGCCTTGCTCGATCTTGGCTACGAGAGAAACCATAGCCAGGCCGCAATCGAATGTCTACTTCAGCCGTCATAGATTTTCGCGTGTTCGAGGGGGAAGTAATCGGGCTCGAACGTGGCTCAATCAGTGCGGGCAGCCGGGAGCCGGTGCGGCCTCCGGCTGTCCCGGCGCCTCGGCGTGCCGAGCGGGCGGCTCGCATGCGCCGGGTCCGCAGGGCACGGAGGGCAATAGAATCGGCTTCCATGTCGAAGCCTGACGAGCTGCTCGTGAACGTCGCTGCCCTGGTGGAGTCCGGGCAGAGCAACCAGATGTCCCTGACCGTGGTCACCGGCGGTGCTGTGATCACCGGCCGGCTGGCTCCCGAAGCCGTGTGGCGGGAGCGGGTGTCGGAGGTGCTGGAGGATTCGGACCAGCTGGGCGAGTTCTCCGCCGCGTTCACCGCCGCGACACGCAAGGAGGGCCCACCCTCCCATCTGCACTTCCATGTGGCACGGATCCTGCAGGGAACCATGGGCATCCCGGAGACGGGTGGCATGTACCGCGTCTCGATCGAGGACGTCACCGCCTGGACCGTGGGCGACTTCAGCTACTCCGACCACTGATCCACCCCTACGACCAGAACCTGTCGGCGGGGGTGAGGCCCCGGCGGGCCGGGCGCTCACCCCTGCCGGGCGGGGTCAGGCAGCGGGCTGATGCTGCCGCAGTCTGCCCGGCCGGCGCCTTCGTAGCGCACGCGTTCCGGCATCTGCTGAACGCCATGGCGGGCTGGGGGCGGGTTCGCTCGACGCTGGTCGTACACGGTGCCGGGGGCGGGAGCTGCAGCAGGACCTCGCGCATGAGCACCTCGTGTGATGGTCGGCCGGGACCCCCATTGACTGCTGTGCACCGCCCTGAAGGGCACGTAATGGCACGCGCCGCTCAGGGCGTTCCGGGTCGTGGCCTGCAGCCCCGAACGGCCTGCAGCCCCGAACGGCTGCCTCGGAGTGCTTGGCCGCCCTGGCTGTCTAGCGGCCGAGGAACCTCTCGACCGCCCTCGCCAGGGCCTGCGGACTTTCGTCGGGGGCGAAGTGACCGGCGTCGTCGAGGACCTCGAGCTCGGCGTTCGGATACCACTGCAGCCACGTGGATCGCATGGTGTCGGGGCTCATCGCCGGGTCGCTCGCACCGGCCACCACGAGCACTGGCGTCGTGTTTCCCTTGACCAGCTCGTGGATATCGGGGCCGCGTGTCCAGGATTCGAGGTACGAGCGCAGGGCCGCCTGCGAGGAGCGTTCCGAGCCGTTCACCCTGGCGTCCAGCCACGCGTCGTCGTGCCGGCTGCCGGTGAGGGCGTCGAAGATCGTCCTGCGGTTGCCGGAATCCTCCACGGCCCCGACGAACAGCTCCCACATCTCCCCTTCGAGCGGGAACCCGGACGCGGGCACGGGCGAGATGCCGATGATCGAGCGGATCCGTGAGGGGGCGTCCAGCAACAGCTGCTGGGCCGCCTTGCCGCCCATGGAGTGACCGATGACCGAGAAGGTGTCCCAGCCGAGGTCGTCGGCCACGGCGAGGGCGTCCGCCGCGATTTCCTCCATCGTGTAAGTGCCGGGGGTGTCCATCGCCTCGCCGTACCCACGGCAGTCCACGAACGCGTAGCTGAACGCGCCTCCGTCCAGGTGCTGCCGCAGAGGGCCGAAACTCGACCTGTCGCTGAGCCAGTGGTGGAGTGCGATGACCCGCTCCGGACCGCTGCCCTGTACCTCGTACGGAATGACGTTTCCTGCACCACGGTTTGCCACGGTGTTGGGCCTCCCCTGCCGGGCCGGGCCCGGAATCCCCTCGGCCGCAGGCTTCGCCCCAACGGCGTACAGGGAAACCGGGCCGGGTCAGCCCCCTCCGAGCTCCACGTCGTACGGATCCGAACGGTTGTTCACCGTCCCTGCCGGCACGTTGGGTCACGGCCTTCCGTCATCCGCGCCACTCGAACAGGACGAGCGTCGCGTCGTCCGAGGTGGTTTCGCCGCGTGCCCGCATGAGGGTGTGGGACAGGTCCCGGGCCACCGCGCGGATCCCCTGGTCAGCCTGCTCCAGCTGGTTCACCCAGTTGATCAGCCGCTCCTCGCCGAACTGTTCTTGCCCGCTTTGGTGTTCTTCGATCAAGCCGTCGGTGAAGCCGAGGACGCGGTCGCCCGGTTCCAGTGCCACCGCGCTGACTTGGGGCTGGGCCCCTCCGAAGCCGACGGGGAGGGTCGTGGGGCTGTCCAGACGGCGTACGACGCGGTGCGCGCGGATCAGCATCGGCGCAGGATGCCCCGCGTTGACCCACTGGAGGCGTCCCGTGTCCGTGTCCAGGCGCATCATCTGCGCGGTCACGAAATGGTCCGGGTCGAACTGCTCGGCGACGGCCCGGTCCATGAAGAGGTAGATCTCGGACAGTTCGATGCTGATCCGGCGGGCGTGGCGGTACGCGCCGATGGCCACCGTGGCCATCGTGGCCGCGTCCAGGCCGTGCCCCATGGCATCGACCATGGCGAGGTGCAGGACGTCGCCGTTCAGGGCGTAGTCGAAGCTGTCCCCCGCCACGGCGTAGGCGGGCTCCAGGACTCCGGCGACCGCGACGCGCGGCATCACCATCGACAGTGGGGGCAACAGGGACCACTGGATCTCCGCGGCCACGCTCATCGGTTCGCTGCGGCGGGTGCGGAAGAAGAGGTCGGTGTAGCCGTTCTTCGTCTGCAGCAGGTCGGCCGTCAGGCCCGCGACCCTGCGCAGGAGGCGGCGGGCCTCGTCGTCGATCCCGCCCAGAGTGACCGCCAGGACCCCCACCTGGTCGCCGCCGTCCAGCAGTGGCAGGTGGACCCGTACGCCGTCGGGCGTCAGGACTTCCACGGGGCGTGACTCCAGGAAGCACCGGCCGGCTTCGGACCGGTCGATGGGCTGCGGCTCACCTGCGTCCAAGCCGCAGACGGGCAGGGGTACCAGCTGTCGCTGTCCGTAGTCCTGGAGCAGGATCTGTGGTTCGCGGCCCCCCAGCCGGGCCATCGTCTCGGCGACGAGCGGGCCGACCATATGCGGCGCCAGCTCGTGCTCCCGGTCCAGGAACACCCCGAGCAGCTCCTCCCCGAAGCTCTCCGAGCGGTCCGGGTCCCCGCGCCCTCCGACGGTCATCCGCTTGCCTCCAACCGGCCGGCGGGCCGGCATCCGGCTGCATGCGCGGCCTGGCCTCCAGGATGCTCCCCCACGACCGGGCCCGCCACACGGCTTCCGTGCCCGACGGCAATACATCAAGGCGTGCCTTTCGGATCAGGCCGGGCCCGTGGCCGTCCCTTCCTCCTCGGCCTCCATGCGCCGGATTCCCTCGTGGGTGAGGGTGACCATTGCGGGGGTGTTGCCCGGATCCCAGTCGACGGTGATCAGCCCTTCGCCCGCCAAGTAGGTGCAGGCGGCGGCCAGGTCCTGTTCCGGTACGTGCAGGTCGCGCCGCAGCTTCGCTCCGGTGATGCCGAGGAGGCGGTTGCCTTCGACGGCTTCGTACAGGACCCGGAGCACCTGTTCGCGGTAGGTCTTGCGTTCGCGCAGTGTGGCCATGACCGCGTCCTTTCGTGTGTGGGGTGCGCTCCGGGGCCCGCCGGGGCCGGGGCTTTTCAGATCTCGTCGGAGTGGGTGCCGGTGCCGACGGGGGTCCGGCTGGCGGCCAGCCACGAGCGGGCGGCGGGGCCGGCGGGTGTTGCCGTGTCCACGGTGAGGTGCAGGCGGGTGTCGCCGTGGAGGCCGGGGTAGCTGCGCTGTTCCGCTCCGGCGAAGCAGCCGCGGAGGACTTCCGCGACCGCGCGGGCGGCTTCGGGTGTGTGCGCGATGATCCGTACCTCGGCTTGCCCGAGCGACGGCAGGGTCTGGGTCTCGATGTATTTCACGTGGGCGTGTTTCCTTTCAGGGAGAGAGGCCTTTCCAGGGAGAGAGGCCGGCGGGCCGGGGCACCGTGGCGCCCCGACCGCTGCCCCCGGTCGGAGGAAGGTCTGTTCCTCACCGGTCGGCATCCGCGTGGAGGGCTCGACGACCGGTGTCGTCCGGTAGGCCGGGAGGCCTCGGCAGGGGGTCGCTGAAGTGGTAGGCCGCGATCGCGCGTCGTGCTGGGCGTTCAGCAGGTGGATCCAGCACATTCCGATGGCGATCGCGAGGATGATCACCGCGATGAGGACGACGGTCTCCATGGAGCTCACCTCCAGCCGTTTTCGCGCAGCGGGAGGGTGCTCCGGTCCATCGGGTTCCCGAAGGCGGACATGCACGCCCCGCCTTCGCCCTCCCAGGTGTCTTCCCCGCGACGGGCGTCGCGGATGCCGCGCCCGATGGCGGCTTCGTTGGCCATCAGCGCGCCCGAGGTGAGGGTGCTGCCCGGTATCGTCGCGGCGGCCATCAGGCGGGCCGCGGCTGCGGGTGCGGTCTCGGGCGGGATGACGAGGAGGTCCCAGCGGCCGACGGTGTAGGAGAGCAGGATCAGCTTGTCGGGGTCCTGTTCGGTGAACCAGCCCACGTGCAGCGTGCGCCCGTCCATGGGCACGGTGTGCGGTACGACGGGCCAGCGGGTGGGGTTCACGGTGACGCGGGTGATGCGGCCCCAGGGCTCGTCCAAGGCAGCCAGCAGCACCGGGAGCTCGGATTCGAGGTTGCGTGAGCAGGGCCACCAGGCGCCGTCCAGCTGGCCGGCGAGCGTGCTCTTCGGGGTGAGGGACAAACGAGCCGGAAGCTCTGGGGCGAGGTCCCGGGGCGCGGTCCGTTCGAGGGTCGTGGTCATGATGTGGACCTGCCCCCGGACTGCCCGTCGGCAGCCCGGCATTTAGGCGATCGCCGGAAATGACACCCGCCTGAAAGCCGGTGTGCGAAGTACTTCCGGTGCTTTCACTGTACGCCTGTTCGACGGACTGTGACCGGCCTGAGCAGGTATTTTCCGGCGGGCCGCGGAGCGGGTGGCGGGAGTACCGTGAAAGAACGGCAGGCCCGCGCACGTCGCCCGACGGCTCCGCACTGGTGCCGACCTGCGACGCAGTACGGCCGCACCCCGTAGACGGGCGGACCCACATGGCTGACTCCGACACCCCCCACACGCCCCCACTGCTCCTGCCGGATGCGATCCACCGGGCGATCAAACCGGGTACGGCACTGCTGCGCCTGGAGACCACGAGCTCCCGGCAGGGGCGCCTGGATGGCGCGTGGTGGCCGCGCAGCCGCGACATCGAGACCGAGCTGCCCGCGCTGATCAGCGTGTTGACCGGGCATCTCGGCCCGATTACCCGCGTGGGCGTGGACGCGTCCGCCTGGAACGGCCTCCCGACCCGCCTGGTCATCGACGACCAGATCGTGCACCTCGACTCCGACCCGGTCGGCGACGACACCGTCCTCATCACCCGCGGCCACAACGACCACTTCGTCCTGCTGGTGGTTCCCCCGGACACCACCGCCGACGCGGCCCGCGAAGCGATGGCCCGCGCCGTCCGCGCCGACAACATCATGCAGGCGGCTCAGATCCTCATCGCCACCACACCCGAACCCGAGGACAGCGCCGACGCGGCAGGCTGACCGCGAAATCCTCAGCGGCCGAGCCGAGAGCGCGGCGCCACCGTGGCGGCGGCCCGGTCTCCTCCGGCGTCGGGCGGGATGCCACAGAGCCCGGCCGGAGTGACTGTGGAGCGGCCGGGCTCTGGGCGTGTGGGCGGGTCGTGCGCTGGTCAGAGCCCCTCGTCGTGCAGGTCCTCTTCGCGCAGCAGGTCGTCCTCACGGCGGCGCGAGGTCTCCTTCGGGCCGGGCTTCTGTCCCTTCTCGCGGGACGCCTTGCCCGGCTGGGGCTGCGCGGGGTCTCCGGGGCGACGGTGCTCCTGCGCCTCGCGGCCCTTGCCCGACTCCTGACGCTTGTCCTGCCTACCGTCCATGACGGCAACTCCTCTTGACGAGTGGGATACGGATTCCTCTGGAATCACGCTGACACGCACAGCGACGGCCCGCATCATGTCGACGGCGAAGCGAGGCACACGGATGAGCCCCTCCCCACCGGGCAGCGTCGAAATGCCGGCCATCCCTCCAGCGCCGAGGAGGATGCGATCCGCACCCTGCCCGTCGGCCTCAGCGTGAATGGCGGCTGACCGGACGACAGCCACTCGACATCGAGTACCGGCCGGGGCCCAACCTGACGCCCTACGGGGGAACTTGTGGCACGCGAATGGCATGAGACCCGATCTACCGCGCAGGACTCGTCCATATGGCTTCTGACCTGCGTGAACACACAATGGCAAGCGCCTTGTGATGTCCTTCCCGGATCCGGCTCTGACCGCTGTTGACCGTCCTTCATCTCGCCAAGGCGGACAGCCAGCGCAACCACTGGACCGACCCCGACGTGGGCAAGGTCAACTTCGAGGAGTACGCGCTCAAGTGGGTGGACGAGCGGGGCCTGGCCGCCACCACGGACGAGCTGTACCGCCGGCTCCTGCGCCTGCACGTCCCCCCGGCTTCGGTGACCTGGACCTGGACGAGATCACCCCGCCGACCGTGCGGACCCGGCGGGCCGAGCGCCTGACCGTCACCGGTGGCACGACGCTGGCCAAGTGCTACCGGCTACTGAGGGCCGTCATGGAGACGGCGACCGACGACGAGCTGATCCGCCGCAACCCGTGCCGCATCAGGGGCGCGGCGCCGCCGGTCCTGTCTTCTCCACAGCGACCATGCCGCTCAGCGCCGCACATGACCGGCGGGCCGTCCAGGAGCCGTCATGACACAGACGCTGCGACGCGGTTCAAGCCACGAGCAGGCGGAGGCCTAGATCTGCTGCGTCGAGGTCGGCGAGGTCGCTGTTGCGCTCGGCCCACCGGCCGGAGCCGAGGTCGTCGCTGAGGCTTCGTACCGCGCGCTGCTCGGCCTGCGGCCCGACCCTCGCCCACACCGAGATCGCACGGCGCACGTGATCCTCCAGATACGCCCCCGGTCGGCGCCAGTACGCCTCGAACAGGCCGTCAGCGCAGTCCCACGGGATGGGCACCGGCTCAGCACGGGCGCCGATCGCGTCGGCCATCCCAGCAAGCGAGGGAAATTCTGCGAGGACGGCGGCGAACTCGGGCAGGTAGTCGCGGGTCAGCCAGAACCGGTCTTGCCATCCGGGCTCGTCGGTATCGAACGTGAGCACCACCACGCGGCGGGCCACCCGCCGCATCTCACGCAGCCCCGCTATCGGGTCCCCCCAGTGGTGAACGGTGGAGACGGCCATCGCGACGTCGAAGGAGTGATCCTCGAACGGCAGGCTCTCCGCGGCGGCGGCCACGCACGGCGCCGAGTCCGCAGGCCGCTGCCCCCGCATGACCGCTGATGGCTCCACCGCGGTCACGTCGCGATCAGCAGGCTCGTAGGAGCCGGTGCCGGCCCCGACGTTGAGTACCGTCTGCGCGTCCCCGAGCGCGTCCCAGATCTGCGCGGCGATCCGCGGCTCGGTACGCCGCGTCGCGGTGTAGGCGCCGCCGATCGCGTCGTACAGCCGTGCACCGAGCATCTCCAGTTGCTCCTCCGGTGTCACCTTCCGTCCCTTCGCCCGTGCCTCAAGTTCCCTGTCGATGGCCGCCACCATGGCGTCAGCGCGATCACGCCGCTCCAGCTGCAGGCCGCGCAATCGGCGCAGGTGCGCGACCGCGTCGGTGGACGGGTCGCCGACCAGTTCCGCAACCTCCCGCAGCCCGAAGCCCAGCCGCCGATAGGCCAGCACCTCGCGCAGCCGCTCCACGTCGCCCGCCGAATAGGCCCGGTATCCGGCCACGGTCCGCGCCGACGGCCGGACGAGCCCGATCTCGTCATAGTGATGCAGAGTGCGGACGCTCACGCCGGCCAGCTCGGCCACGCGTCCCACGGTCCAGTGATCCTCCACGGCGTCGACTATGCAGCCTGACGCCACGTGAGGGTCAAGAGCCCCACTCTCGGCAGCAAGAGCCGAACGCGAAGCAGCGGCCCGAGGCGACTCCTGCAAGGCGGAGCGATGGTCTGGTTCGGAGAAGCCGGAGTGTCCGTGCCGGCAGTGTGTGCCGTAGGGACGAGCACAGTTGCCCGGCTCCTCCTCCGTGGGCGCGGGGACGGTGTCGTCTGGGTGCCGGATGCTCCCTCGCCGAGGCCGGCCCGACGACGTCGCGGCCCTGGTGGCGTTCCTGGTGGGCCCCTCCGCGTCGTTCATCACTGGGCAATCCGTCCACGTCGACGGCGGCTGGCTGCTCCACTGAGACCGTCAACAAGCAAGGAGACGAACCGAAATGATCGAACGAGTCCGCGCCGTCCTCGTCACCGCCGACGACACGATGCTGGTCATCCGCCGCACCAAGCCCGACATCCCCCCGTACTGGGTGCTCCCGGGCGGCGGAGTCGAGCCCGGCGACGAGTCCCGGGAGGCCGCCCTCCACCGGGAGATCCACGAGGAGATCGCGGGGAAGGCCGACATCGTCCGACTCCTCCACACGATGGAGACCGACGACGAGCGCCAGCTCTTCTACCTCGCCCGCATCGCGACCTGGTCCTTCGAGGACCGCACCGGCCCCGAGTTCAGCGCCGAAGGCCGGGGCGAGTACGCACTGGAGGAGATCCCGCTGACCGTCGAAGGCCTCGACGGCATCGACCTCAAGCCCGAGGAAATGGCCCACGTCCTGCGGGGCGCCATCAGCGCCGGGACTCTCGCCCTGCTCAGTCACTGAACGACCCGGGTGTGCTTCCGGGGCACACCTGTTTGCTCCGGGAGGGACATGGCCGCCGCCCTGATGGCGGCGGCCATCGAGCTGTCGTCCGCTCAGCCACTTGCTCGGGTTGTGGCTGAGCCACCTCTGCAGCGGGCTGCGGTTCGGGCGTGGCAGCGGAGCCATGTCCGGGCCGGGGGCGCACGGGCCTGTTGATAGCGGGGGCTGGGGTTTGTGGCTCCGGGTGTGCCGGGCGGCGCTGGACGATCAGGCACAGGTGGACGGCTCCGGCCAGGGCGAGCGGGCCGATGGCGGAGATGACGCCGACGGTGATGTCGTCCAGCAGGAGACCCGTGTGGCCGGTCTGCTGGTTGAGGCGGACGGCGTGGAGCACGTTCGCCCAGATGCTGGTGGCGGTGGCCAGGCTCACCAGGCCGGCCACGTACAGGCGGGCTCGCAGGTGGGCGGTCCGCAGTACGAGCAGGGCGCCGATCCCGATGGCGATGAACCCGTCGATGGCGAGGGGGAAGACGTAGGTGAGCGCGGGGTGGATGTGGCTGGCGGCGGCCATCTGGCGCAGCGCGTCGTAGGAGAGCGCGAACGCGGCCAGGGCCATCAGGGCCACTCCGGTGCGGATCGCCTCGGCCAGGGATATCCGGAAGGGCTGGGCGGACGTGGTGCGGGCGGGGTTGTGCGACGGCAAGCGTGGGGCTCCTCGGGGGTGGTGGAGGCGGCTTCCAGCGGTGGTGCCCGTGGCGGGTGTGTCGCCATCGCCGCAGCCCTCGGAACACCGCCCCACGCCCTCCTCGGCGACCCGCCCGCACCCCCGCAAGAGGGCGAAGCGGGCGAAACATAGCCGACGATCCCCGGTTTCCGAAACCGGGGATTCTGCAGACTGTGGGGATCCCCGTTGCGACCCCCGTTCCGGCCCGTGCCAGAAATCTGTCCATCTCATGAGAGAAGCTCTTGCGTCGATCTTCAATAAACCCCGTTGATACCTCCTTCGGGCAGAAGGCGGTGAATTCCGACGACCGCCTGCTCACCGTTGACGAGGCCGCCGAGCGTCTCGGTACAGGAGTGCGGTTCATCCGCCGTCTGATTGCTGAACGGCGTGTTCGCTACGTCAAGCTCGGGAAGCACGTCCGTATCGCCGAGAGTGTGCTGACCGCGTTCGTCGAGGAGCGGACGGTGGAGCCGGTACGCGTGCGCCGCGCAGGCTACGGGCTGGTGGTCTGAGTGGCACGTTCCCGCAGAAGGGCTCCGCGCCGCAGCTTCGGCGCGATCCGCACCCTCCCCTCGGGTCGCTACCAAGCCCGCTACCCCGGCACGGACGGCGTCCTGCGGCCCGCCCCGCAGACGTACGAGTCCAAGCGGGAAGCGGAGCTGTTCCTCGCCCAGATCCAGGCCGACCAGGCCCGTGGCGACTGGATCGATCCGACCGCCGGCGAGGTGCTGTTTGCCGAGTACGCCCTGCGTTGGATCGAGGAGCGGGGCATCGCGGCCACCACCGACGAGCTGTACCGACGGCTCCTGCGCCTCCACCTGGAGCCGTCCTTCGGGGAGTACGTGAACACCATCAGCCCCGCCAAGGTCAGGACCTGGCGTGCCGAGCGGCTGAAGGAGACCGGCAAGACGGCGACGGCGAAGGCCTACCGGCTGCTGAAGGCGATCACGCAGACGGCGGTCGAGGACGAGCTGATCCGGCGCAACCCGTGCTCCATCCGCGGAGCCGGCCGCGAGGACGCCGACGAGCGGCCCGCGGCCACCGTCGAGCAGGTCTTCGCGCTCGCCGAGGCAATCGGTATCCGCTGGCGGCTGATGGTGCTGCTGGGAGCGTTCGCATCGATGCGGCCGGAGGAACTGGCCGAACTGCGCAGAGCAGACGTCGACCTCGACACCGGCTCGGTGCGGGTCCGGCGCGCCGCTCCGGAGCTGAACACGGGCCGCCGGGTGATCGGCGACCCCAAGTCCCGTGCGGGGAAGAGGGAGATCATGCTGCCGGGCTTCGTCCTCCTCGACCTCCGCCGGCACCTGGAGTGGTTCGCGCAGGACGGGCCGGAGGGCCTCGTCTTCGTCGGAGAGAAGGGCGCGCCCCTGCGCGGGACGAGCTTCGGGCGGAAGTGGCGCCAGGCGCGGGACGCCGTGGGCATGTCGAAGGACTTCCGCTTCTACGACCTGCGCCACACCGGGAACACCCTCACCGCCGACACCGGCGCCAAGCTGAAGGACCTCATGGTCCGCGCGGGACAGTCCTCGGAGCGAGCCCAGCTGATCTACCAGCACTCCACCAAGGAGCACCAGCGCCGACTCGCCCACGACATCGACGCCACCGTCCGCCTCCAGCGGGCGCCCGCCGCCCGTGGCCAGTACGGCCGCGTCGCGGGGGCCGGGCGCCATGTCATGCCCGCGCTCCCGCCGCAGCTTCCCGGCCGGGCAGCCCGTACGAGGTGACCCGCTTCGATCTGACGCCCCGTTAGGGGAGTTTGGGCACGCGAATGGCACGCGGCCCCAGATGGGTCTAGACAACAAACAAGCCCCAGGTCGCTGACCTGGGGCTTTGTCGTGGAGCGGATGACGGGAATCGAACCCGCGCTATAAGCTTGGGAAGCTCATGTTCTACCATTAAACTACATCCGCACAGCGGTCCAGTTTCCTGGATCCGTACCGTTGCATACTCTACCCCATGATCGACCCCCGGTGAATCCGCCGCGGGGTCGTTGTTGTGTGTGGGGTGCACCGGGGGTCGTGGGGGCGGGAGTTGGGGCGTAACGTACCGCTGCGGAGTGGCGCTGGAGTGGCGGCTGGAGCGGGTTCCGTACATCCCCTAATGTGGCGATTCGTCGCAGTCGCAGTACGGCAGGTTGGGGAAAGGGACTCGATGGAGAACACCGTCGTCCGTTGTGCCGAAGGGCATGTTTTCAGTACCGCTTCGTTCCCGCTGCAGCACCTCGGTGCCGGCCGGATCGGGCCCGGGCGGCTCCTGCGGTGCCCCCGGTGCGCGCGGCTGAGGCACGCCGTGCCCGTGGGGAACGCCGCCAAGCGCTAGCGGGGGAGCGGCGTCGGCCGGGGAGGCGCGCGGGGCGCCCGCTCTCGATTGGGGGTGGCTCGCGCGCTCTGCGTATCCTCGGGACGTGCTTCTCTCTGACAAAGACATCCGGGCCGAGATCGACAGCGGACGGGTACGCATCGACCCGTTCGACGAGTCGATGGTGCAGCCCTCCAGCATCGATGTGCGTCTCGACCGGTACTTCCGGGTGTTCGAGAACCACCGCTACGCCCACATCGACCCCGCCATCGAGCAGCCCGACCTGACCCGCATGGTCGAGCCCGAGGGCGACGAGGCGTTCATCCTGCATCCGGGCGAGTTCGTGCTCGCGTCGACGTACGAGGTCATCTCGCTGCCCGACGACATCGCCTCCAGACTGGAGGGGAAGTCCAGCCTGGGCCGCCTGGGCCTGGTGACGCACTCGACCGCCGGGTTCATCGACCCCGGCTTCTCGGGCCACGTCACGCTCGAGCTGTCGAACCTCGCCACCCTCCCGATCAAGCTGTGGCCCGGCATGAAGATCGGCCAGCTGTGCATGTTCCGGCTCAGCTCGCCCGCCGAGTTCCCGTACGGGAGCGAGCGGTACGGATCGCGGTACCAGGGGCAGCGCGGCCCGACGGCCTCGCGCTCCTTCCAGAACTTCCACCGCACCCAGGTGAGGCACGAGGCATGAGTGTTGTACGCGAGAACCTGAGCTACGAGGGCTTCGGCCGTGCCGTGCGCGAGCTGGCCAAGACCATCGCCGACGACGGCTACGAGCCCGACATCATCCTGAGCATCGCCCGCGGCGGCGTCTTCGTGGCGGGCGGCCTGGCCTACGCGCTGGACTGCAAGAACATCCACCTGGTGAACGTCGAGTTCTACACGGGCGTGGGCACGACCCTGGAGATGCCGGTCATGCTGGCGCCCGTCCCGGACGCGATCGACTTCTCCGACAAGAAGGTCCTGATCGCCGACGACGTCGCCGACACCGGCAAGACGCTGAAGCTCGTCCACGACTTCTGCGTCGGCACCGTCGCCGACGTCCGCTCCGCCGTCATCTACGAGAAGTCCCACTCGCTCGTGAAGTGCGAGTACGTGTGGAAGCGGACCGACGACTGGATCGAGTTCCCGTGGTCCGTCGAGCCGCCCGTCGTCAAGCGGGAGGGCCAGGTCCTCGACGCCTGACCTGGGGCACCCCACCACTTTTCCGCCGCCGCGGGCCCTGCAGCATGCCGCAGGGCCCGCGGCGGCGGCATGTCCGCTTCCGGTGACCCCTCTCCGCGCGCCGCCGACGGTTTGGCTGAGTAAAGAAAATATGATCGGCTCGCAAAGTAACGATCATGGGGCGGGGGCCGTCGTGACGGTGTGGGTTCGGGTGCAACCGGTGCGTGACGGGTGGGCCGCGGCGGGTGCGGCATGCTGACTTATCAGAAGGTCATGGCGACCGACTTCGGTCCGCTGTCCGCCGCTGCCGACAAGTGGCTGAGCATGGCCGAGGAGATCGGCAAGGTCGAACGTCGCTACCACGAATCCGTGGAGAAGATTCGCATCGGTCAGGCCTGGAACGGTGTCAGCGCAAGCGTTGCCTTGACGAGCTTCGCGTCTACGCGCTACGAGTACCAGGCGGCTCAGATCCAGGCCAAGGCGACCGCCACCCTGCTGCGCAACGCCCACCTCCAGTTCGTCGAGCTGAAGAAGCAGCTGGAAAACGCCAGGGACGAGGCGGTCAAGGCCGGAATGAAGGTCTCCGAGCAGGGGGCCGTTGCCTACGACTGGGACCGGCTCACCGGTGAGGAACGGTACGCCGCCCATCACGACCCGGACTTCGCGCGCAGCGTGCGGGAGAGCGAAGCGTCCTGGTCCGAGCACATCAAGTCCTGCGTAAAGGCGTTCGACGATGCGGACCACGACCTGAAGAAGGACCTGGAGGCCGTGGTCAAGGACGGCTACGGCAACAAGAACGACGGAACGCTGGGCACCGGGTTCAACGGCAGCGCCGGCGAGGTGGCCAAAGCCGACGATGCCGCACGTGCGACCCGGGAAACCCTTTCCGTCCTGGAGATGCGCGACGGCGAAACCCTGGACGACTACATCAAGCGGCTGGAACGCGAGGCCGTCACGCGCCTGACATCGAACCCCGAGCTCGCCAAGCTCGTCACCGGAGTGATCGAGGGCACGGTTACAGCAGGCACTCTTGCCGGAGCCACCGGGACGTCCCTCTGGTACGCCTACAAACTGCAGAAGGCGCTCAGGCCGCCTTACCCGCACCCCAACGCACCCGGCACCCTGTTGGCGCGCCACATCAACGAGCGACTGGCCCTGGGGGGCTCCCCGGGAGGCCTGCTGAGCAAGGTTCCGCCGAGGCTGGTGACGGCTTTGACGGGTTCCGACGAGGCGGCCATGTTCGGTGCGCGGATGCGCAACGGGGCGTTCTTCATACCCACCGCCTCGGAGGCGAACCTCGTCACCGTGGCCAGGAACGGCGGCCTGGCCAATGCCGCCAAGGCGGCCGGGGCGATGCGGGGCCTCGGTGTCGTCGGCGGTGTCGCAACGACCGCCTATGGGGTGGCGAACCTCATGACGTACGACACCGACATGATCAAAGAAAAGCCGATGAAGTTTGCCACGGATCTCAGCGGTACGGCGTTCAGCGCTTCCATGACCGCAATGACCGTCGCGCCGAACCCGGTCACCATCGGTCTGACCGTCGGCACCGGTCTGGTCTATGCCGGATGCACGGCGTGGGAGAACCGGGAGGCCATAGGCAAGGGGCTGGACAAGGCGGGCGACTGGATCGGGGACAAGGCCGGAAAACTGGGCAGCGCCCTCAATCCGTTCGACTGACCGTTCAGTTCAACCGGTGCGCCGTCGATCCGCCGACGTTGCGCGTCCCACTCGTCCGCTGGACCGCCCCGCACCCGAGGGAGACAGATGCACGCCACCCGGCCTATCACGCTCCACGCGTGGCAACAGGGGGAGAACTACGAGCGCCGCACGGGCTGGCACGGCAGCTCGCCCGAATTCGGTGACATCACCGTCCTCTTCCCGCGGGCCACCCACAGCTCCCGCACTCTGATGAGCGAGGTGCGCGGCACCGTGATCCCGTCCGCGAGCTACTCCTCGACTGGCCTGCACTCCCAGGTGATGAGCCTGCCCGGCCTGAACGGGGCGAGGCTCGAGGTCGGGGACCGGTCGGTGCGGATAAGGCGGAACCGGTGGGGCCTGACCCGGCGGGGCCGCTCCCTGCGGATGGAGCATGCGCAGGATGCGTACCGGCTGACGGCGATCAGCCGTAGGCAGTACATGCTGACGAGGGAGCGGGACGCCGAGGACCCCGGGGTCACCATCACGGTGAAGCAGACCGGCATCGGCAAAGGCAAGCGGCTCACGGTGAGCGTGACGGGGGACGCCCAGGGCGCGGACATCACGCTCGCTGTCCTCTTCGGGGCGGTGGACCGGGCCCCCCTCACCCGAGGTGGCGCGGTGCGGGCCTCCTTGTCGCGCTCCTTTGCCTTCTACGCGGAATCGCAGTCATGACCGTCCCAACCAGCGAACGAGTGAGCACGCATGCCTTCATATGACATCTCCAGGTCCCGGTTTCGGCTGGCCGACGGCCACACCGTCGTCCTCACCGAGTCCGTCCTCGGCGATCCGGTCCCGCAGGAGTTCTTCGCAGAACAGCAGGAACTGCTGGACTGCGGGCTCATCGACGGGACGGGTGCGGTCTCACCCCTTCTCGCCCCGCTGCTCGAAACGCTCATCCGCCCGGTCGTCGTCGTCACGGTGGAGTCGGACGGTCGCCAGGGCCGGTTGCACCACGGCCTGCTCATCGGTGGGGACCATGCCGTCGCCCACCAGGCCTGGCCCGGAGAGGCGGAGTCGGAGTATTCGCTCGTCGAGCCGCGGACCGCCGTCGGCGCGCTCGCCAACATGGTCAATCTTCAAGCGGCGAACGCGGCCGACGCGCCGGCCATCGAGGTGGTGGAGGCCACGGTGGGCACACTGGACGCCGGCCTGGCCGCCGTGGACTCCGCGCCCCTGACCCCCTCCGGATCGGAGGACCGCGACCACGTACGCCAGGCTCTCGCCGACGCCGGGGGTCTTGAAGAGCCGCAGCTCTCCCACTTCACCGAGATGCTCATGGAAGTGCGGGCGAGCTGGCGGATGACGGCTGCGTGGCGGGGCCGGGACGGAGACGACGCCGGCCTCGTGATGCGCGGCTTCGGCGTGTGGGATTGCGGTCCGCTCGGCTACTGGCACCGGGAGCTGCCTGCCGAGCCGGTGCGCGAGGGCCAGGTGGATGCCTCGAGCGTGCTCCGACTCGTCCGTGTCCGGCCCGGGAGGGTCTGGGAGCTGATCTCGGAGCTGCTGCCACAGCCGGATGAGCTCCGCTTCGTCGGGCCTCGTTGAGCGGCCGCGGGAAACGCGAAGGGGCCCGGTGCGCGGTGTGTGCGCCGGGCCCCTTCGGGCGTTCGGTTACAGCGTGCCCAGCTTGATGATCGACAGGAGGGCGATCAGCTGGATCGCGGACGCGCCCAGCGCCTTCGGCCACGGCAGGTCGTGCGACTTGCTGACCAGCGACGTGAACAGGGCGCCCGCCGCCACCCACGTGGCCCAGCCCAGCACCTGCACGAACATGTTGTCGCCGCCCAGGAACACCGCGACGAGCAGCCGCGGCGCATCCGTGATGGACATGACCAGCATGGACAGGCCCACGGTGGGCTGCCACGAGCCCTCGCCGCCCATCTGGCGGGCCAGCGTGTGCGTGACGGCGCCGAGGAGCAGGCCGCAGATGACGAAGGCCACGCCGGCGCTCAGGACGATCGGGACGGCGTTGGCGAGGGTGGCGTTGATGACGTCCTTGCGGGCGTCGTCGAAGCCGAAGACCGCGAGCAGGCCGTAGAGGAACGTCACGATCAGGGCCGGGCCCCACACGGGGTAGTCCCGCATCTGCAGGAACGTCGGCCCCGGGCGCATCACGATGCCCTTGAGCAGCTCCTTCCACGGCAGCCGCGGTCCGGCCGGCGGCGCCATCGCGCCTGCGCCGCCCGCCTGGTACGTCGCGCCGCCCTGGTAGCCGCCGGCCGCCTGGCCGTACGGGTCCTCGCCGATCGCGAAGACCTGGGTGTGCCCCGGGTTGTCGTTCGCGTACGAACCGCCGCCGCCTCCGTGGCCGTACGGGGGCTGCTGCGCCGGGTGGGGCGCCTGCTGCTGTTGTTGTCCGTACGGGTCGAAGTACTCCGGCTCGCCATGGCCTCCGGAGCCGGCCTGCTGCTGCGGCCACTGCTGCTGGGGAGGGTAGGGCTGCTGGCCGTACGGCGCCTGCTGCGGTTGCTGCTGACCGTACGGCTGCTGCCGCGGGGGTTGTTGCGGCGCGCGGTTGTCGTCTCGTCCGCGTCCGATCCTGAATCCAGCCACGTGATCGAACGTACCTGGTCCGGCGGGCGGCGGTGGTCGGGGTGCCGGAATGGGCACCCTTTGCGGCCGACCTGTGACATCCCCTAGGGGGACCCTGGGGGGTCTGCCCCACCGAGGTGAGGGTGGAGGGAGGGAGTCCGGTTTTTGGGCCCGCCGGCCGGGCTGGGCCGGGCGGCGTGGGCCCGGCTGGGCTGGCTGGGCCGGGCGGGGTGGGTCGGCCCGGCTGGGCTGGCTGGGCCGGCTGGGCCGGCTGGGCCGGCTGGCCGCTGCGCGGAGCGGTTCCCCACCCCGCCCCTTCCCGAAACCGGGGGCTGCGCCCCCGGGCCCCCGGGACGCGGAAACGGCCGGTCCCCCGTGCGGGGGACCGGCCGTTCCGGCTCGTGCGGGTTACTTGGCGGTCTCGCCCTGCGGCTCGGCCGCCGCCGGCTCCGCCGCGGCTGCAGCACCCTCGGCCTCGGTCTCGGCCCGAGCCTCGGGCTTGGCCTCGGCCGCCGCCGGCTTCGCCGCCGCCTCGGCGTCCTCGGCCTGTGCCTCCGCGTCGCCCTCCGGCTCGGCCTCGGCCTTCGCTTCGGTGGTGGCCTTCGGCTCGGCCTCGGCCTTGGCTTCGGTGGTGGCCTCAGTCTTGGGCTCCGGCTCGGCCTTGGCTTCCGCCTTGGGCTGCGGCTCGGTCTTGGCCTCGGCTTCCGCCTCCGCCTCCGCCTCTTCGGTCGCCGCCTCGGTCTGCTCCGCTGCCGCAGCGGCTGCCGCCTCCGCGTCGGCCTTCGCCTTGGCTTCGGCCTCTGCCTTGGCCTTGGCCTTGGCCTCGGCTTCCGCCTTTGCCTTCGCTTCGGCTTCCGCCTTCGCCTTGGCTTCGGCCTCTGCCGCCGCCTTGGCCTCGGCCTCCGCCGCCGCGGCCAGTTCGGCCTCCGTCGGGCCCGGGGTCTTCACCGACTCCAGGAGCAGCTGGGCCACGTCCACGACCTGGACGGACTCCTTGGCCTGGCCCTCGTTCTTCTTGCCGTTGACCGAGTCGGTCAGCATCACCAGGCAGAACGGGCAGGCGGTGGACACGATGTCCGGGTTGAGGGACAGGGCCTCGTCGACGCGCTCGTTGTTGATGCGCTTGCCGATCCGCTCCTCCATCCACATCCGCGCGCCGCCGGCGCCGCAGCAGAAGCCGCGCTCCTTGTGGCGGTGCATCTCCTGCTGGCGCAGGCCGGGGACGGCGCTCATGATCTCGCGCGGCGGCGTGTAGACCTTGTTGTGCCGGCCCAGGTAGCACGGGTCGTGGTACGTGATCAGGCCGTCGACCGGGGTCACCGGCAGCAGCTTGCCCTCGTCGATGAGGTGCTGCAGCAGCTGCGTGTGGTGGATGACCTCGTACTCGCCGCCCAGCTGCGGGTACTCGTTCGCGATGGTGTTGAAGCAGTGCGGGCAGGTCGAGACGATCTTCTTCGCCGACTTCGGCTTCTTCGTCGACTCGTCCTCGTCGTCCTCGCCGAAGGCCATGTTCAGCATGGCCACGTTCTCCTGGCCCAGCTGCTGGAACAGCGGCTCGTTGCCCAGGCGGCGCGGCGAGTCACCCGTGCACTTCTCCTCGCCGCCCATGATCGCGAACTTGACGCCCGCCATGTGCAGCAGCTCCGCGAAGGCCTTGGTGGTCTTCTTGGCGCGGTCCTCCAGGGCGCCGGCGCAGCCGACCCAGTACAGGTAGTCGACCTCGGTCAGGTCCTCGACGTCCTTGCCGACGATCGGGACCTCGAAGTCGACCTCCTTGGTCCACTCGACGCGCTGCTTCTTGGCCAGGCCCCAGGGGTTGCCCTTCTTCTCCAGGTTCTTGAGCATCGTGCCCGCCTCCGACGGGAACGCGCTCTCGATCATCACCTGGTAGCGGCGCATGTCGACGATGTGGTCGATGTGCTCGATGTCGACCGGGCACTGCTCCACGCACGCACCGCAGGTGGTGCAGGACCACAGCACGTCCGGGTCGATGACGCCGTTCTCCTCGACCGTGCCGATCAGCGGGCGCTCCGCCTCGGCGAGGGCCGTGGCCGGGACGCCGGCGAGCTGGGCCTCGGTGGCCTTCTCCTCGCCCTCCATGGTCTTGCCGCCGCCGGCCAGCAGGTACGGGGCCTTGGCGTGCGCGTGGTCGCGCAGCGACATGATCAGGAGCTTCGGCGACAGCGGCTTGCCGGTGTTCCAGGCCGGGCACTGCGACTGGCAGCGGCCGCACTCGGTGCAGGTGGAGAAGTCGAGGATGCCCTTCCAGGAGAACTGCTCGACCTGGGAGACGCCGAAGACGTCGTCCTCGCCCGGGTCCTCGAAGTCGATCTCCTTGCCGCCGCTGGTCATCGGCTGGAGCGCGCCGAGCGCGGAGGCGCCGTCGGCGTTGCGCTTGAACCAGATGTTCGGGAAGCCGAGGAAGCGGTGCCAGGCGACACCCATGTTGGTGTTCAGCGAGACCGTGATCATCCAGATCAGCGAGGTGCCGATCTTGATCATCGCGGTGAAGTAGATGGCGTTCTGCAGGGCGGCCGTCGACAGGCCCTTGAAGGCCAGGACCAGCGGGTACGAGACGAAGTACGCCGGCTCGTACGAGTCCACGTGGTGGATCGCGCCTTCGAGGCCGCGCAGGGCCAGGATCGCCAGGCCGATGGTGAGGATCACGTACTCGACGAAGTACGCCTGCCAGGCCTTGGAGCCCGCGAAGCGCGACTTGCGGCCGGCCCGCGAGGGCAGGGACATCAGGCGGATGGCCATCAGCACGACGATGCCGACGACCGTCATCAGGCCGATGAACTCGATGTACAGCTCGAACGGCAGGAATCCGCCGATGACCGGCAGGGTCCAGTCGGCCTGGAACAGCTGGCCGTACGCCTGCGCCAGCGTCGGCGGCAGCGTCAGGAAGCCGATCGCCACGAACCAGTGCGCGAAGCCGACGATGCCCCAGCGGTTCATCCGGCTGTGGCCCAGGAACTCGCGGACCAGGGTGAGCGTTCGAGCCTTCGGGCTGTCCGTGCGGCTGCCTGCCGGCACGGGCTGTCCGAGCTTCACGAACCGGTAGATCTGCGCCACGGCTCGGGCGAGCAGCGCGACGCCGACCACGGTCAGGACCAGCGACACGATGATCGCGGCGAGTTGCATGGGAGGGCTCCTCGGGCGGGACTTACTAAGCAGTAACTTATTGAGTCAAGGCTTGAGGTTACCCATTCTCCGCGCCGCAATGTAGGTGAGCGTGCGGTGATCTGTGTCGCTCAGGCATGCCTGTGTGTACGGGCCGCCCGAGGGGTCTGCGCCAGGATTGCGAGATCCATCCCCAGCCAATGGCTCTCCACATAGTGCCGGTCCAGCAGGGCCATCTCCTCCCAGGGGAGGTCAGAGCGTGCGCTGACCTGCCACAATCCGGTCATTCCGGGCCGTACGAAGAGCCGGTCGCGCCGGTCCGTACGGTTCTGGGGGCGCGGCCCGACCAGGGACATCTCCCCGCGGAGCACGTTCAGCAGCTGCGGCAGCCCGTCCAGGGCGCACCGGCGCACGGCCCGCCCGACCCGGCCCGCGGGGTCCGCGTGCAGCCGCCAGGTGCGGAAGCGGCGCCCGCCCAGCCCGACCGCCGGCGCGCGGTCCAGGGCCCGGCCGCCCTGGACCGCGTACAGCAGGCCGGCCAGCGCGAGCAGCGGCACCAGGAGCGCGACGAGCAGCACCACGGCCCCCGCGAGGTCGACCACCCGCTTGGCCGAACAATCCGGGCGGCGGAAGGCGGGCCCGCGTGCGGGGCGCCGGACCGGCGGGAAGGAGAGCGACGGCAGCGGCATGCAGGCACCGTGCCCTGCGGCCGCGGCGCTTTCAGGGCCGCCGCGCAGCGCGCCGCCGCAGCATCCCCCGCTCGGCCCCGCCCCCGACCTGCCCTTCCGCCTCCGATACGCCCTCTCGACCACTCAAGATTCACTCGCGTGAGCGTAAGGGCGCGATAAAAGTTGAGTCGACTCCACTCAGCTCTGTTGACGCGATTCGGGGTGTCGGGCATCCTTGAGTCTGTTCCACTCAAGTCACCTGGAGGAATCGAAATGGCACGTGCGGTCGGCATCGACCTGGGCACCACTAACTCCGTCGTCAGCGTTCTCGAAGGCGGCGAGCCCACCGTCATCACCAACGCCGAGGGCGCCAGGACCACGCCGTCCGTCGTCGCCTTCGCCAAGAACGGCGAGGTCCTCGTCGGCGAGGTCGCCAAGCGCCAGGCGGTCACGAACGTGGACCGCACCATCCGCTCGGTGAAGCGCCACATGGGCACCGACTGGAAGATCAACCTGGACGGCAAGGACTTCAACCCGCAGCAGATGAGCGCCTTCATCCTGCAGAAGCTGAAGCGCGACGCCGAGGCCTACCTGGGCGAGAAGGTCACCGACGCGGTCATCACCGTCCCGGCGTACTTCAACGACTCCGAGCGCCAGGCCACCAAGGAGGCCGGTGAGATCGCGGGCCTGAACGTCCTGCGCATCGTCAACGAGCCGACCGCGGCCGCCCTGGCCTACGGCCTGGACAAGGACGACCAGACCATCCTCGTCTTCGACCTCGGTGGCGGCACCTTCGACGTGTCGCTCCTGGAGATCGGCGACGGCGTCGTCGAGGTCAAGGCCACCAACGGTGACAACCACCTCGGTGGTGACGACTGGGACCAGCGCGTCGTCGACTACCTGGTGAAGCAGTTCGCCAACGGCCACGGCGTCGACCTGTCCAAGGACAAGATGGCCCTGCAGCGTCTGCGCGAGGCCGCCGAGAAGGCGAAGATCGAGCTGTCCTCCTCCACGGAGACCACGATCAACCTGCCCTACATCACGGCGTCCGCCGAAGGCCCGCTGCACCTGGACGAGAAGCTCACCCGCGCCCAGTTCCAGCAGCTGACCGCGGACCTCCTGGAGCGCTGCAAGACCCCGTTCCACAACGTCATCAAGGACGCCGGCATCTCCCTGGGCGAGATCGACCACGTCGTCCTGGTCGGCGGCTCCACCCGCATGCCCGCCGTCGCCGAGCTCGTCAAGGAGCTGACCGGCGGCAAGGAGGCCAACAAGGGCGTGAACCCGGACGAGGTCGTCGCCATCGGCGCCACCCTCCAGGCCGGTGTCCTCAAGGGTGAGGTCAAGGACGTCCTGCTCCTCGACGTGACCCCGCTGTCCCTCGGCATCGAGACCAAGGGCGGCATCATGACCAAGCTCATCGAGCGCAACACCACGATCCCGACCAAGCGGTCCGAGATCTTCACCACGGCCGAGGACAACCAGCCGTCCGTGCAGATCCAGGTCTACCAGGGCGAGCGCGAGATCGCGGCGTACAACAAGAAGCTCGGCATGTTCGAGCTGACCGGCCTGCCGCCGGCCCCCCGCGGCGTCCCGCAGATCGAGGTCTCCTTCGACATCGACGCGAACGGCATCATGCACGTGACCGCCAAGGACCTGGGCACGGGCAAGGAGCAGAAGATGACCGTCACCGGCGGCTCTTCGCTCGGCAAGGACGAGGTCAACCGCATGCGCGAGGAGGCCGAGCAGTACGCGGAGGAGGACCAGCGCCGCCGCGAGGCCGCCGAGACCCGCAACCAGGCCGAGCAGCTCGTGTACCAGACGGAGAAGTTCGTCAAGGACAACGAGGACAAGGTCCCGGCCGAGGTCAAGACCGAGGTCGAGTCCGCCGTCGCCGAGCTGAAGGAGAAGCTCAAGGGCGAGGACACGGCCGAGATCCGCACCGCGACCGAGAAGGTCGCCGCGGTCAGCCAGAAGCTCGGCCAGGCGATCTACGCGGACGCCCAGGCCGCCCAGGCCGCCGGCGGTGCCGGTGACGCGGGCCAGGCCAAGGCGGACGACGACGTCGTGGACGCCGAGATCGTCGACGAGGACAAGCCGAAGGGCGCGCACTGATGCCGGAGGAGACCGCGGGTTTCGACGAGAAGCCCGAAGTCCCCGACGGCGCCACCCCTGACGACGCCGCCCAGCCGAAGACCGCCGACTCCTCCTCCGAGGAGGCGGCGGCCCCGGCCGGGGACTCCGGAGCAAAGTCCGCCACGTCCGACCGGTCCGCCGAGGACGCGGCAGTGCTGGCGCAGCTGGACCAGGTCCGTACGGCGCTCGCCGAGCGCACCGGTGACCTCCAGCGGCTCCAGGCGGAGTACCAGAACTACCGCCGCCGGGTGGAGCGGGACCGGGTCGCCGTCAAGGAGATCGCGGTCGCGAACCTCCTGACGGAGCTGCTCCCGACGCTGGACGACATCGGCCGGGCGCGGGACCATGGCGAGCTGGTCGGCGGCTTCAAGTCGGTGGCCGAATCGCTGGAGACCGCCGCCGCCAAGATGGGGCTGCAGCAGTTCGGCAAGGAGGGCGAGCCTTTCGACCCGACGATCCACGAGGCCCTGATGCACTCGTACGCGCCGGACGTCACCGAGACGACCTGCGTGGCGATCCTGCAGCCGGGGTACCGGATCGGCGAGCGGACGATCCGCCCCGCGCGGGTCGCGGTGGCCGAGCCCCAGCCGGGCGCGGCCCCGAAGTCCGAGTCCGCGGAAGGCGACACGCCGTCGGACAAGGACGCGGATGCAGCCGACAAGGGCTGATGACGTCCGCAGGATCGAGCACGTAGGGGCACGGGAGGAGGGACACCGGGGATGAGCACGAAGGACTTCGTCGAGAAGGACTACTACAAGGTCCTCGGTGTCCCCAAGGACGCCACCGAGGCAGAGATCAAGAAGGCGTACCGGAAGCTCGCGCGCGAGTTCCACCCGGACGCCAACAAGGGCGACGTCGCGGCCGAGGAGCGCTTCAAGGAGATCTCCGAGGCGAACGACATCCTCGGCGACGCCAAGAAACGCAAGGAGTACGACGACGCCCGCGCGCTGTTCGGGAACGGCGGCTTCCGCCCCGGTCCCGGCGCGGGCGGCTCGTTCAACTTCGACCTGGGCGACCTCTTCGGGGGCGCCCAGGGCGGCGGCGCGGGCGGCGGCTTCGGCGGCGGTCTGGGCGATGTCTTCGGCGGCCTGTTCAACCGGGCCGGCGGCGGTGCGGGCACCCGCACCCAGCCGCGCCGCGGCCAGGACGTCGAGTCCGAGGTCACCCTCTCCTTCACGGAGGCGGTGGACGGGGCCACGGTCCCGCTGCGGATGTCCTCCCAGGCCCCCTGCAAGGCCTGTTCGGGCACCGGCGACAAGAACGGCACGCCCCGGGTGTGCCCGACCTGCGTCGGCACCGGCCAGGTCTCGCGCGGCAGCGGCGGCGGCTTCTCGCTGACCGACCCCTGCGCGGACTGCAAGGGCCGCGGCCTGATCGCGGAGAACCCCTGCGAGGTCTGCAAGGGCAGCGGGCGCGCCAAGTCCTCCCGCACCATGCAGGTCCGGATCCCGGCGGGCGTCTCCGACGGCCAGCGGATCCGCCTGCGCGGCAAGGGGGCGCCGGGCGAGCGCGGCGGCCCCGCGGGCGACCTGTACGTGGTGGTCCATGTGGGCAGCCACCCGGTGTTCGGCCGCAAGGACGACAACCTGACGGTGACCGTCCCCGTGACGATCGCCGAGGCGGCCCTGGGCGCCGACATCAAGGTCCCGACCCTGGGCGGCCCGGCGGTGACGCTGAAGCTGCCCCCGGGCACCCCCACGGGCCGCACCATGCGGGCCCGAGGCAAGGGCGCGGTCCGCAAGGACGGCACCCGGGGCGACCTGCTGGTGACGGTGGAGGTCGCGGTTCCGACCCCGTCGGTCCTGACGGACAAGGCACGCGAGGCACTGGAGATGTACCGCGACGCGACGGAGTCGGACGACCCGCGTGCCGCGCTGTTCGAGTCCGCGAAGGGAGCATGACATGGACGGCCGCCGACGACAGGCCCGGTTCGGGGGCGGAGGATACGAGCTCACCGACGAGACCCCGGTGTACGTGATCTCGGTGGCCGCCCAGCTCTCGGGTCTGCACCCGCAGACCCTGCGCCAGTACGACCGCCTCGGCCTGGTCTCCCCGGACCGCACGGCCGGCCGCGGCCGGCGCTATTCGGCCCGGGACATCGAACTGCTCCGCACGGTGCAGGCGCTGTCCCAGGACGAGGGCATCAACCTGGCGGGGATCAAGCGGATCATCGAGCTGCAGAACCAGGTCGAGGCGCTCCAGCAGCGCGTCGCCGAGCTCTCGGCGGCGGTGGACGGGGCGGCGGCCGTGCTCCAGCAGCGCGAGGCCCAGGTGCACGCCTCGTACCGGCGGGACCTGGTCAAGTACCAGCCGCCGGTGCAGGGCAACGCGCTGGTCGTCTGGCGGCCCGCCCCGAAGCGCCAGGCCGACTAGTTCCGGCCATACGCGGGCCAAGCGCAGAACGGCCACAGGCCGCGTGAGGGCCCCGCCCGGGAACCCGGGCGGGGCCCTCACGCGTTCCCGCACACCTGTGGGTCAGGTCGGCCTCAGCCGTCCGCCGCGTCGTCGTCCAGGATCCCCGACCGGGCGATGAGGAAGCCGAGTTGGGCGCGGCTGCCGCTGCCGAGCGTGCTGGCGAGCTTGGCGATGTGCGCGCGGCAGGTCCGTACGTTCATGCCCAGCCGGCGGGCTATGGCCTCGTCCACGTGCCCCTCGACGAGGAGTTGGGCGATGGAGCGCTGTACGCCCGAGATACCGCCGCGGGTGGGCTGGTAGGTGACCTCCTCCTGCAGCGGCACGGCACGGTGCCACAGCTGCTCGAACACCTTGATGAGGTAGTCCACGAGCCCGGGGTGGCGCAGCTCCAGGGCGACCTGGCGGTCGTCGCTGGCCGGGATGAAGGCGACGGTGCGGTCGAAGATGATGAGCCGCTCGAACAGCTCCTCCAGGGTGCGGACTTCGACCTTGCCGGCCTTGAGGATGTCGACGTACGCGAGGGTGCCGCGGCTGTGGCGGACGGTGTGCTGGTAGAGGGTCCGGATCCGGACACCGCGGTCGGTCAGCGGCTGGTCGCGCTCCAGGGCTTCCGTAAGCTCCAGGCTGGGGCGGGCGCCGCCGGGCTGGATGGTGAGCATCTCGGTGTGGCACTCGGCGGTGGCGAGGTTGAGGGCCGCGTTGATGGGGTCGAAGCCCTCCAGCACCGTGATGGCGTGGGTGCTGGCCGGAGTCTGTGCACTGATGGCGAGAAACGGCTCGAACGCCTCGGACAGTTCGAGAGAATCGCGGTGCCGCTCGCGGATCTCGCGTTCGATCGGATGCAGCCGCTGTGCGAGCGCGACCGCCGGTGGAACCGGACGGAGTGAATTGACGTCATCAGGATCCGGCTGCAACAGGGCCAGATCGAGCAGGCAAGGCGCCGGTTTCACGTCTCCACGTGCAATGCGACCGGTCCGCAGCGCGCTCGTGTAGAGCCGCGCCCCCTCACTGCACAGGTCGGTGACCGAGTGGGGATGTGTCGCTTTTGTTGTGTTTATGGTCAAATCTCCACCCCCCAGGGTCCTGAACATGCAAGAACATGATGCATCGTCCCTGTGGCAGCGACGTGCCTGAATGAGCCATCGTCTGACAGGCGGGGGAGAGGATTTCATCAAGTGAGGACGAAGCCGACCATGAACAAGAGAATGCTTCGCTCGGCGCTTGCCACCGTCATCTTCTCGGCTGTGGCCGGTCTGGGACTTGCCGGAGCCACTCTGGGGGGCGCCGGAGGGGGCGCCGCGGACACCCAGGCGGCGCCGCTGGAGGACAGCGGATGGCGTGCGGCCCCGCTGGACAGCGGATGGCGCGCGGCGCCGCTGGAGGACAGCGGTTGGCGTGCGGCCCCGCTCGACAGCGGTTGGCGCTCCGCCCCCGTCGATGCCGAATCCGCCACCTCTGCTGCGGAGAGCGCGGCATGACCCCCGACGACCGCGGTTTCCGCCGCGAAATGGCTTCCGCTTACCGCTCCGGCTGGCAGTTCATCGACCTCGCCACGGCCATCCCCCAGGTCGGCGACTCGCTGATGGTCACCTTGTTCGGCCAGCCGATCGTCATCACGCGCGAGGAGGACGAGGACGTGCGGGCGTACCGCTGCCTGCGCCGCCCCCGCGGTGCGCCGCAGCCCGTCCGCTGCGAGGTGCGCTACGGCATGGTCTTCGTCAATCTCGATCAGCGCGACCACCAGCTCTTCGAACCCGATATCACCACCGCCACCCCCCGCAGTGCCTGAAGCGATTCCCCCGTCGTTGCAGATCGCTCCAGGTGCTTCCCCCACACAACGGCGCCATCGTGGACCTGACCACGATGGCGCCGTTGTGATGTCCCCGTCCAGTATTCGAACCGGACAAAGGTGAAGGCAGAACAGCCTTTCAGGCGCGCCCCATCGCCCGGTCCAGGGCGATCTCGATGACCACCCGGTCCGGGTTGGGCGAGGGCATCCGCCCGTACCGCTCCGCATAGCGCGCCACCGCGTCGGCGACCGCCGCCTCGTCGGTACGGATCACGGCGCGGCCCTCCAGGGTCGCCCAGCGCTTCCCCTCCATCTGGCACACCGCGACCCGCGCCCCGCCCTGGGCCGTCCCCTGCGCCGCGAGCACGTTGCGGACCTTCTTGCTGTGCTTGTTGCTGATCACCCGCGCGAGCCCGGCCTCCGGGTCGTACGTCACGCCGACCGGCACGACGTGCGGGGTGCCGTCCGGGCGCGGCGTGGTGAGGGTGCAGACGTGCCGCTCCCGCCAGAAGGCGAGGTACTCGGGCGTCGGGTGGAGTACGTCATGGGACATGCGCAGAGCGTACGACTCTGGCCTTGAGTGGAATAGACTCAACTTTGCGCACGTTGACCGTGTCAGAGTCATCAGAGTGATCGGTATCGGGCTGCACCCGAGAGGAGAAGTCGCACGTGGACGCCGAGCTGACCAACAAGAGCCGGGAAGCGCTGAACGCCGCCACCAGCCGCGCCGTCAAGGACGGCCACGCGGACCTGACCCCGGCCCACCTGCTGCTGGCCCTGCTCGCCGGCCAGGACAACGAGAACCTGACCGACCTGCTCGCCGCCACCGACGCCGACCAGGTCGCCGTCCGGGCCGGCGCGGAGAAGCTGCTCGCCGCCCTGCCGAGTGCCACCGGCTCCACGGTGGCGCCCCCACAGGCCACCCGCGACCTGCTCGCCGTCCTCGCCGAGGCGGACCGCCAAGCCGGGGAGCTCGGCGACGAGTACCTCTCCACCGAACACCTCCTCATCGCCGTCGCCGCCAAGGGCGGCGCCGCCGGTGAGGTCCTTTCCGCACAGGGCGCGACGGCGAAGAAGCTGCTGGACGCCTTCCGAGACGCACGAGGAGGACGGCGGGTGACCACCCCCGACCCCGAGGGCCAGTACAAGGCCCTGGAGAAGTTCGGCACGGACTTCACCGCTGCCGCGCGCGAGGGCCGGCTCGACCCGGTCATCGGCCGCGACCAGGAGATCCGCCGCGTGGTGCAGGTGCTGTCGCGCCGCACCAAGAACAACCCGGTCCTCATCGGCGAGCCCGGCGTCGGCAAGACCGCCGTCGTCGAGGGCCTGGCCCAGCGCATCGTCAAGGGCGACGTCCCGGAGTCCCTGAAGAACAAGCGCCTGGTCTCCCTCGACCTCGGCGCGATGGTCGCGGGCGCCAAGTACCGCGGCGAGTTCGAGGAGCGCCTCAAGGCCGTCCTCGCGGAGATCAAGTCCAGCGAAGGCCAGATCATCACCTTCATCGACGAGCTGCACACCGTCGTCGGCGCGGGCGCCGGCGGCGACTCCGCCATGGACGCCGGCAACATGCTCAAGCCCATGCTGGCCCGCGGCGAGCTGCGCATGGTCGGCGCGACCACCCTCGACGAGTACCGCGAGCGGATCGAGAAGGACCCCGCCCTGGAGCGCCGCTTCCAGCAGGTCCTGGTCGCCGAGCCCACCGTCGAGGACACCATCGCCATCCTCCGCGGCCTCAAGGGCCGCTACGAGGCCCACCACAAGGTGCAGATCAACGACAGCGCCCTGGTGGCCGCGGCGACGCTCTCCGACCGCTACATCACCTCCCGCTTCCTGCCCGACAAGGCCATCGACCTCGTCGACGAGGCCGCGTCCCGGCTCCGCATGGAGATCGACTCCTCCCCCCTGGAGATCGACGAGCTGCAGCGCTCGGTCGACCGCCTGCGCATGGAGGAGCTGGCGCTGAAGAACGAGTCCGATCCGGCCTCGATCGAGCGCCTGGAGAAGATCCGCAAGGACCTCGCCGACAAGGAGGAGGACCTGCGGGGCCTGACCGCCCGCTGGGAGAAGGAGAAGCAGTCACTCAACCGCGTCGGCGAGCTCAAGGAGCGCCTGGACGACCTGCGCGGCCAGGCCGAGCGCGCCCAGCGCGACGGCGACTTCGACACCGCCTCCAAGCTGCTCTACGGGGAGATCCCCGCCCTGGAGCGCGAGCTCGCCGAGGCCACCGAGGCCGAGGCCGCGGTCGAGGCGTCGAAGGACACCATGGTCAAGGAGGAGGTCGGCCCCGACGACATCGCCGACGTCGTCGGCGCCTGGACCGGCATCCCCGCCGGCCGGCTCCTGGAGGGCGAGACGCAGAAGCTGCTGCGCATGGAGGCCGAGCTGGGCCGCCGCCTGATCGGCCAGGGCGAGGCCGTCCGCGCCGTCTCCGACGCCGTGCGCCGCACCCGCGCCGGGATCGCCGACCCCGACCGGCCGACCGGCTCGTTCCTCTTCCTCGGCCCCACCGGCGTCGGCAAGACCGAGCTGGCCAAGGCCCTCGCCGACTTCCTCTTCGACGACGAGCGGGCCATGGTCCGCATCGACATGTCGGAGTACTCCGAGAAGCACAGCGTGGCCCGCCTGGTCGGCGCCCCGCCCGGGTACGTGGGCTACGAGGAGGGCGGCCAGCTCACCGAGGCCGTCCGCCGCCGCCCGTACTCCGTGGTGCTCCTGGACGAGGTCGAAAAGGCCCACCCCGAGGTCTTCGACATCCTGCTCCAGGTCCTCGACGACGGCCGCCTCACCGACGGCCAGGGCCGCACGGTCGACTTCCGCAACACGATCCTGATCCTCACCTCGAACCTGGGCAGCCAGTTCCTGATGGACCCGGTGACCTCGGAGCAGGACAAGCGCGACCGCGTCCTGGAGGTCGTCCGGGCCTCCTTCAAGCCGGAGTTCCTCAACCGGCTCGACGACCTCGTGGTCTTCTCCGCCCTGACCAAGGACGAGCTGGCCCACATCGCCGAGCTCCAGGTGGGCCGCCTGGCCCAGCGCCTGGCCGAGCGCCGCCTCACCCTGGACGTCACGCCCGACGCCCTGGCCTGGCTCGCCGACAAGGGCAACGACCCCGCGTACGGTGCCCGGCCGCTGCGCCGCCTGATCCAGACGGCCGTCGGCGACCGCCTCGCCAAGGAGATCCTGGCCGGCGAGGTCCGCGACGGCGACACCGTCCGGGTCGACGTGGCCGGCGACGACCTCCTGGTCGGCAAGGCCCTCTAGCCCGGGTCCCGTAGCCCGGACCCCTTGTCCTGCCCCGTGCCCGGCCCCGCCGGGCACGGGGCACGGCTGTCCGCCCGGAGCGGATCGCACGTGTGGGGCTGGACACGGGGTAGGAGCGATGGGGGAGGATGGCATCATCCGCACGAAGGGAAGAACACGGTGAGCATCGACCCGGCCTCGATTCCGAATTTCGGAGGGCAGCAGCCCGAACCGCAGGCCACAGGACCGGCGGGCCCCGTGGTCCCCGACCAGGACCTGGTCAAGCAGCTGCTGGAGCAGATGGAGCTCAAGTACGTCGTCGACGACGAGGGTGACCTCGCGGCGCCGTGGGAGGAGTTCCGCACGTACTTCATGTTCCGCGGCGAGGGAGAGCAGCAGGTCTTCTCGGTGCGGACGTTCTACGACCGTCCGCACCCGATCGAGGAGAAGCCGCAGCTCCTGGAGTCGATCGACGACTGGAACCGTCGCACCCTGTGGCCGAAGGTCTACAGCCACACCCACGACGACGGCTCCGTCCGCCTGATCGGCGAGGCGCAGATGCTGATCGGCACCGGCGTCAGCCTGGAGCACTTCGTGTCCTCCACGGTCAGCTGGGTCCGCGCGTCCATCGAGTTCGACAAGTGGCTCGTGGAGCAGCTCGGACTGGAGAAGGACCTCGACGCCGCCGACGGCGACGACGACAAGGACGGCGAGGGGGAGTAGTCCCCCTCGAAAGCCGTTCGGCAGCCGTCGCCATGGGCGGCACTACGGTGGCATCCTGGCGATGACCAGCAGATACACCCCATAGCCGTACGAGAGCCCGGCCAGCACTGCGGTCACCGCGGCCGCAGTGCGCGGCCGGGCTTTTGCCATTGCGGCGGCCGCCGGCAGCAGCAGCGGGAACGCCGGCAGCAGGAACCGCGGCTTGGACTCGAAGTAGCCGGCCCCGCCGACGGCGATCACCAGCAGGACCGTGGTGTACACGAGCAGCGGCAGCGGCGGCCGCTCCAGCAGCAGCCGCCCCGCCAGCAGCAGCGCCACGCCCAGCACGGCGGCCGACACGGTGGTGGCCAGCGGCACGGGCCCGCCGGTCAGCACCCGCCAGACGGTGATCCGCGTGTCCCGGCCCCAGTCGAAGCGGGACCCCCACTGCTGCTGCACCGTGAAGTACCCGGCCGGATCCCCCCTGCGCACCCCGACGGCCACGACGTACGCCAGCCAGCCCGCCGGCGCCAGCAGCCCGGCCGCCCACACCCCGGGCGCCCGGGAGCGCCGTACGAGCACGGCGTGCAGGGCGGTCGCGGACACGGCCGCGGCCACGGCGATCCCGGTCGGCCGGGTCAGCCCGGCGGCCGCGGCCAGCCCCGCCGCCCACATCCACCGGCCGCCCAGCAGCGCGTACAGCGACCAGGCGGCCAGGGCGACGAGCAGCGGCTCGGTGTAGGCGAGGGAGAGCACCACCGCGTGCGGCACCACCGCCCACAGGGCTACGAGCAGCACCCCGACGCGCCGCCCCGCCACCAGCTCGCCGACCCGGTACACGCCGACCGCGGCCACCGCGGCCGCCGTCCAGGCCACCGCCAGCGCGCCCCACTGGCCCCCGCCGGCCAGCCGCACCAGCACCGGGTAGAGCGGGAAGAAGGCGCAGTCGCTCTGCACCCACCCGGTGCCCGGCCCCGGCCACATCTGCGTCCGGCCGTAGCCGTGCCGGGCGATCGCCAGGTACCAGACGGAGTCCCACGAGTACCCCAGCACCCGCACGGGGCTGCGACCGGCCCACCCCGCGGCGGCGGCGACGACCAGTGCCCCGACCCCGCGGACGGCGGCGAACACCCCGAGCGCCACCGCCGCCGCGGGCACGCCGGCGGTCCGGAGGTCCGGCGGCCGCACGGAAACCGGCGTACTGTCCGTCGCCGTCATGGACCCCGTCTTTCGCGAAGGTGGTGGGAGGAACCCCCCGATGATGGGGAGAGCATCGGCCCCCGACAAGACCGCGTGCGGCCGTCTGCCGGAAACCGTCCCTGAACCTTCGGCGACGGGAGGGCTACGCCCCTGCGAGCCGGCCGAGGCGGGCCACGGCCTCCTCCAGTACCTCGGTGCGCTTGCAGAAGGCCCAGCGGACCTGGGCGGCACCGGCGGCCTGGTCGTCGTAGAAGACCTGGTTCGGGATGGCGACCACGCCGCACCGCTCCGGCAGCGACCGGCAGAACGCGAGCCCGTCCTTCTCACCCAGAGGGGTGATGTCGGTGGTGATGAAGTACGTGCCCTGCGGGCGGTACACCTCGAAGCCGGCGGCCGCGAGCCCGTCGGAGAGCAGGTCCCGCTTGGCGGCCAGGTCGGCGCGGAAGTCCGCGTAGTAGCTGTCGGGCAGGTCCAGGGCCTCGGCGATCGCGTACTGGAACGGGCCCGAGGAGACGTACGTCAGGAACTGCTTCGCCGAGCGGACCGCCGCGACCAGTTCCGGCGCGGCCGTGATCCAGCCGACCTTCCAGCCGGTGAACGAGAAGGTCTTGCCGGCCGAGGAGATGGTGACCGTGCGCCCGCGCATGCCGGGCAGCGAGGCCAGCGGGGTGTGCACCCCGTCGAAGACCAGGTGCTCGTACACCTCGTCGGTGACCACCAGCAGGTCCCGCTCGACGGCCAGCTCGGCGACGGCCGCGAGCTCGGCCGGGCCCAGCACGGTGCCGGTCGGGTTGTGCGGGCTGTTCAGCAGCAGCAGGCGGGTGCGCGGGGTGACCGCGGCGCGCAGCTCGTCCAGGTCGAGGGTGAAGGAGCCGGCGTGCGGGCGCAGCGTGACGGGGACCCGGGCCGCGCCGGCCATCGCGATGCAGGCCGCGTACGAGTCGTAGTACGGCTCCAGGGCGACGACCTCGTCCCCCGGCTCCAGCAGTGCCAGCAGTGCCGCGGCGATGGCCTCCGTCGCACCGGCGGTGACCAGGACCTCGGTGTCCGGGTCGTAGTCCAGGCCGTAGAAGCGCTGCTGGTGGCGGGCGATCGCGGCGCGCAGCTCCGGGACGCCGGGCCCCGGCGGGTACTGGTTGCCCAGGCCCCCCAGGACGGCCCGGGAGGCGGCCTCGGCGATCTGCGCCGGGCCGTCGGTGTCGGGGAAGCCCTGGCCGAGGTTGATCGACCCGGTGCGGGCGGCCAGCGCCGACATCTCCGCGAAGATCGTCGTACCGAAGGACGCAAGACGGCGGTTCAACAGGGGGCGGCGGCCTGCCGCGGGTGTGCTCATGGGCCTCATCCTGCGGCGAACCTCTGGAGTTGCTCAAGTGCGCTTTGGCCGGGGTGGCGCGCGGGCATCTCCCCTGCACGCGGGACGAGGGGATCCCGCTCCCTCGGGGGACCGAGGCCTAGTCAAAGGGGGTCGAGGACCGTGTTCCTGGCCTTTGCCGTGGTGTTCGCCGTGTTCGCCGTTGTCGTCGCCGTCGCCGCCGCCGTGCGGCGCGCGGCTTCCCGCAAGCGGACCGCGAGGATCCTCTCCATGTCCAAGCCGCGCAGCTCCCGGCGGCTCTCCGGGCGGAGCAGCTCCCACAGCTGGTGGTCGGGCGGCGGTGCCGGCTGCGGCTCCTCGTCCTCCTGCGGCTCCTCGTCCTCCTGCGGTTCCTCCTCGTCCTGCGGGGGCGGTTCGTCCTGCGGTGGCGGGGGGTGCGGCGGTTCCAGCTGACACGGGGCAGCTGGCGCCGCGTACGTGGGGCGCCCGGCGGTGCTGCATGCCGCCGGGCGCCCTCGCGTACGGGGTCCCGGTGAACACCTGAACTGTTGAGCCCCCGCGGGGATGTAAACCCAACCAAGTTGGGTAAAAACGCTGTGAGTGCCGTGCCTTTCATGATTCCCTCGGTTGAGTAGACCAGTCCCCGGACCACCAGGGACTTCCTGTGGACCCGAGCCGGTGACCCCCCACCCGTTGAACCGACCGCTGGCGGGGTCCGGCCCCTCTCCCTCGCGCGTTTGCGGAGCCGACTCATGCTCACGACCCTCCAGACCACCTACACCGACACGCGTGCCGCCGACCTCGCCTGGGCCCTGGGTCGCGACCGCTTGCCCGCCCTGGCCGTCCTCAACCTCGAACTCGCGGGCGCCCGGGTGGAATTGCGCCTGCTCGGAGCCTCGCACCAGGTGCTCCTGGAGGAGGGCGCGGTGCTCTGCTCGGAGACGGTCGCCTGCATGCCCGGCAGCAGCACGCCGCTGCCGCTCGGCGTGGCCAAGCGGATGAACGGCTGGGAGTACGAGTTCGCCGCCCGCGTCGAGACCCTGTCGCAGGGCTCCTTCGCCGGGCGCGCGCAGGAGCTGCTCGCGCTGGTCGCCGATCACCCGAACGGATTGGCCGGAACCTTTCCCGGCAGCCCGCACGCCTTCACCGCGATGCTCGCGCAGCGCCACGAGGGCCAGGTGCGGTGGCGGACGTGGCACGCGTACCCGCAGGAAGGCCAGTTGGTGGCCACTCGTACGAGGGTCGGCGTGCGCGCCGGCGCATCCGCCGGCGCCCGGGAGCCCGCCCCGCTCTAGCGCCGCAGCCGCAAGGCGGGCGCCGTGCACAGGGTGGGTGCGGGGCGGACGGGGGGTGCGCACAGGTTGCGCCAACTGGCGGGAACGAAACGCTACTTGCACTCATGTGGGTGACCTGATGCAAGTGGGCGGTGACGTACGGTTCGCTGCATGATCGACCGTTCCGTCCCGCGCCGGGTGCTCCCGGCTCCGGAGCCCCGGGGCGCGGCGGCCCTCCCGCCCGCCCTTCCCGTACGGCCCCGGACCGGCCGACTCCTCGTCCTGGCCACCGTCTTCGTCTGCGCCGCCTGCGGACTGGTGTACGAGCTGGAACTGCTCGCCCTCGGCTCCTACCTCATCGGGGACTCCGTCACCCAGGCCTCCGTCGTGCTGTCCGTCATGGTCTTCGCCATGGGCGTGGGCTCCCTGCTCGCCAAACGGCTGCGGGGCAGGCCCGCCTTCGGATTCGCCGCCATCGAGTCCGCCCTCGCACTGCTCGGCGGACTCTCGGCGATGGCGCTGTACGCCAGCTTCGCCTGGCTGGGCGAATCCCGGCCCGCGCTCGTCGCGTTCTCCCTGGTGATCGGCGTACTGATCGGCGCGGAGATCCCGCTGCTCATGGTCCTCATCCAGCGCATCCGCCGACAGGACGCGGGCGGCGCCGTCGCCGACCTCTTCGCCGCCGACTACGTGGGCGCCCTCGTCGGCGGGCTCGCCTTCCCCTTCCTGCTGCTGCCGGTGCTCGGCCAGCTCACCGGCGCCATGCTGACCGGCACCGTCAACGCGGTCGTCGGCTCCGGCCTCGTCCTGTTCCTCTTCCGCCGCGACCTCAGCCGCCGCTCCCGCTGGCTGCTGATCACCGCGAACGCCACCGTGCTCGCCGTCCTGGCCTGCGCCACCGTCCTCGCCGACGACTTCGAGCAGGTCGCCCGGCGCGCCGTCTACGGCGGCGAGGTGCGCGTCGCCGAGCAGACCGGCATACAGGAGCTCGTGCTGACCGGCCCCGCCGCCGGCTCCCCCCGCTCCCTCGACCTCTTCCTCGACGGCCGGCTGCGCGTCAGCGGCTACGACGAGTACCGCTACCACGAGGCCCTGGTCCACCCCGCCATGACCGGCCCCCACCGCCGCGTCCTCGTCCTCGGCGGGGGCGACGGCCTCGCCGCCCGCGAGGTGCTGCGCTACCGCGACGTCGCCTCCGTCACCGTCGTCGAGCTCGACCCCGGCGTCGTCCGCCTCGCCCGCACGGACCCGATGCTCTCCGCGCTCAACGGCCGCGCCTACGAGGACCCCCGCCTCGGCGTCGTCACCGAGGACGCCTTCGGCTGGCTGCGCGGCCCGGCCGCCCACCGCCGCTTCGACGTGATCGTCTCCGACCTCCCCGACCCGGGCATCACCCCGAGCACGAAGCTGTACTCCCAGGAGTTCTACGGGCTCGCCGCGCGCGCCCTCGCCCCCGGCGGGCGGCTCGCCGTGCACGCCGGCCCGCTCGCCACCCGCCCCCGCATCTACTGGACCGTCGAAGCCACCCTGCGCGCCGCCGGCCTGCGCACCGCGCCCTACAGCGCGGGCGGCCGGCTCTCCGGCTTCGCCGCAGGCCCCGACCGCAGCCCCGGCGTCAGCGACGCACCGCCGCAGGACTGGGGCTTCGTCCTGGCCGGCCGCGGGCGGGCCCCGGAGCTGCGCGTCGACCGCGACACGCCGGGCGCGCCCGGCCTGCGCTCGCTGTCCACGCAGTCCCTGCGGGACGCGGCCCGCGACGCCGAGCGGACCCGGGTGGCGGGACTGCCCCCGTCGACGCTGCCGCATCCGCGCTACAGCTGAGGGCGATCGCCGTGGCGATCGCTGATCCTGCGGTGCTCCCCGACGGCGATTCCTGCGATGGCCCAATCCCCCCCCATTCGGGTTGTGCCGGACCGGGTACGGGAGGGGGTCGCCTCGGTAGGCTCGGGCGCATGGAGCATCAGGTGTTCGTTCCGGTACCGGCCGACAGCCTCCGCGCCGTGCTGCGCGACCCCGCCCGGGTGGCCCGCTGCGTCCCCGGGCTCCAGCAGGACGCGGCCGCGGGCGCCGGATCCGGCCCCGTGGCGGGCCGGCTGAAACTGCGGGTCGGCGGGAACACCGTCACCTACCGCGGTGGCCTGTCCGTCACCGAGCGGGACCCGGACCACTTCGCCGTCGCCGGCGAGGGCACCGAGGTCCGGGGCAGCGGGACGGTCACCCTGACGGTCGCGCTGCGGCTCACCCCGGCCGAGGGCGGCACCACCCTGGACCTCACCGCCCGCGGCACCGCCGGCGGGCGCACCGCCGGCTTCGCGCCCGAGGCGGTGGAGGGCGCCGTACAGCGGCTGCTGGAACGGGCCGCGGGCCTGCTCGCCGCCCAGGCGGGCGGGCGGACCGAGTCCGAGGCGGGGGACGCGGGCGAGGCCGGGGATGCGGGCGACGGAGGGCCCGGCCGGGCCTCCGTGTTCGACACCGAGGTCCCCCCGCCCTCCCTGGACCCGTCCCCGGACCCCTCCTCCGACCCGTCCCCGGACCCCTCCGGGGAGCCCGCACTCGACCCCTTCCTCGACGGCGACTTCGGCGACATCTCCGACTTCACCGACCTCGGGGACCTGGACCGCCTGCGCGAGGTCGAGGCCTTCACCGCCGGCGCCGCGCAGCCCCCCGCCGAGGCCGCCCACGCCCGCCGCACCATGATCGGCCGCAGCGCCGAGGAGGTCGACCACGCGCCTCCGCGCGGCCGCTACGCCCCCGTGCCCGCGCCCGCCACCAGCACCGGCAGCGCCGGGCTGCGCTGGATCGCCCCGGCCGCCGCCTTCGCCCTGGCCTCGGCGGTCGTCCTCGGCCGGGCCCTGCGCCGTCGCCGCTGACTCCTCGTTAGGCTCGGCGGTATGAGTACGCAACTGAGCGCCGGCGGCGCCGAGGTGACGGTCGACCAGGAGGACGGCTGCCGGATCAGCAGCCTGCGCATCGAGGGGACGGAGCTGCTGCGACAGGGCCCCCGGTACGGGAGCTTCCCCATGGTGCCGTGGTGCGGGCGCACCGCGTACGGCGAGTTCCGCGACGGGGCCGCCGTCCACCGGCTGCCGATCAACCAGCCGCCGCACGCCATCCACGGCTTCGGCCGCGACCACCCGTGGCGCCGGGCCCACAGCACCGGCACCGAGGCGGCCTTCACGTACGACCTCACCGAGCCCTGGCCGTACCCCGGCCGGGTCACCCAGACCTTCGAGCTGTCCGCGGAGAGCCTGACGGTGACGATGGGGGTGGAGACGTACGGCGACTCCTTCCCCGCCCAGGCCGGCTGGCACCCCTGGTTCCTGCGCAACCTCGGCGCCGGCGGCGAGGACGTACACCTCGACTTCGACCCCGCCTGGCAGGAGGAGCGCGGCGACGACCACATGCCCACCGGCAAGCGCATCGACCCGCAGCCCGGCCCCTGGGACGACTGCTTCGGCATGCCGTACGGCGTCGAGGCGACCCTCACCTGGCCCGGCGAGCTGGAGCTGAAGGTCACCAGCCGGGCCGAGTGGGTCGTCGTCTACGACGAGCAGCCGGAGGCCGTGTGCGTGGAGCCGCAGTCCGGCCCGCCGAACGGGCTGAACACGCTGCCGCGGCTGGTCACGCCCGTGGACCCGCTGGAGGTCGCGATGACGTGGACGTGGCGCCGGCTGGGCTGAGGCGGGCGCGGTGGCGCAGGCGCCATGGCATGGCCCCTGCCCCCGCGCAACTAAGCTCGGGAGCATGACTGACGTACGCGATGCGCTTCTGCAGCAGATCAAGGACAAGGCCGTCGTGCACGGCAAGGTGATCCTCTCCTCCGGCAAGGAGGCCGACTACTACATCGACCTCCGCCGGATCACCCTCGACGGCGAGGCGGCCCCCCTGGTCGGCCAGGTCATGCTCGACCTCACCGCCGACCTCGACTACGACTGCGTCGGCGGCCTCACCCTCGGCGCCGACCCGGTCGCCACCTCGATGCTGCACGCCTCCGCGGCGCGCGGCGGCCGCCTGGACGCCTTCGTCGTCCGCAAGGCGCAGAAGGCCCACGGCATGCAGCGCCGCATCGAGGGCACCGACGTCAAGGGCAAGCGCTGCCTGGTCGTCGAGGACACCTCCACCACCGGCGGCTCCCCGCTGACCGCCGTCGAGGCCGTCCGCGAGGCGGGCGGCGAGGTCGTCGCCGTCGCCACCATCGTGGACCGCGGCGCCTCCGACGCCATCGCCGAGGCGGGCCTGCCGTACCTGACCGGCTACCAGCTGTCGGACCTCGGCCTGTCCTGAGCCGGCCGGCACCGGCCCCGGGCCTGTTCCCCGTTCCGTATTCCGGAACGGTCCCGGGGCCGGCCGACAAGGGTGCGGGACCCTTGAAACAACCGCTGACCTGCTCTTTCACCCTCCGGTGGCGCAGATTCCGGAATTCGCCCCTCCCGGCACGGGTCGAGGGTCGTGCGGAGTCTGGAAAGATAGGCGCGACGGTTACGTCGCCCCCAGGTCAGGGTTCAATCGCACACTCCCCGCACATCCAAGGAGCGGACAGATGCCCATCGCAACCCCCGAGGTCTACAACCAGATGCTCGACCGGGCGAAGGCAGGCAAGTTCGCCTACCCGGCCATCAACGTGACCTCGAGCCAGACCCTGCACGCTGCCCTGCGCGGCTTCGCGGAGGCCGAGAGCGACGGCATCATCCAGATCTCCACGGGTGGCGCCGAGTTCCTGGGCGGCCAGTACAGCAAGGACATGGTCACGGGCGCGGTCGCCCTGGCCGAGTTCGCGCACGTCGTCGCCGCCAAGTACGACATCACCGTCGCGCTGCACACCGACCACTGCCCCAAGGACAAGCTGGACGGCTACGTCCGCCCGCTGCTCGACATCTCCGCCGAGCGCGTGGCCAAGGGCCTGAACCCGCTCTTCCAGTCGCACATGTGGGACGGCTCCGCCGAGACCCTGGCCGACAACCTGGCCATCGGCCAGGAACTGCTCGCCAAGGCCGCCGCTGCCAAGATCATCCTTGAGGTCGAGATCACCCCGACCGGCGGCGAGGAGGACGGCGTCAGCCACGAGATCAACGACGAGCTGTACACCACCGTCGAGGACGCGATCCGCACCGCCGAGGCCCTCGGCCTGGGCGAGAAGGGCCGCTACCTGCTGGCCGCCTCCTTCGGCAACGTGCACGGCGTGTACAAGCCGGGCAACGTCGTCCTGCGCCCCGAGCTCCTCAAGGATCTCCAGCAGGGCGTCGGCGAGAAGTACGGCAAGACGAACCCGTTCGACTTCGTCTTCCACGGCGGCTCCGGCTCCACCGAGCAGGAGATCGCCACCGCGCTGGAGAACGGCGTCGTGAAGATGAACCTCGACACCGACACCCAGTACGCCTTCACGCGCCCCGTCGCGGACCACATGTTCCGCAACTACGACGGCGTCCTGAAGGTCGACGGCGAGGTCGGCAAGAAGTCCACCTACGACCCGCGCACCTGGGGCAAGCTGGCCGAGGCGAGCATGGCCCAGCGCGTGACGGAGGCCTGCGCCAACCTCCGCTCGACGGGCACGAAGCTGAAGTAATCCCCGCCCGGCACCACGAAAGGGCCCCGCACACCACTCGGTGTACGGGGCCCTTCCGCATGCACACTCCAGCCCCGCCAATGCCGGCCCCGCGGGCAAACCCAGCCTCGCCGGCGTTTGAGGCGCGGGGTCCGGGGCGGAGCTCCGAGTCTTTGGGCCGCGCGGGCAAACCCAGCCCCGCCGGCGTTTGGGGCGCGGGGTCCGGGGCGGAGCCCCGAGTCTTCAGCCCCGCCGGCGTTTGAGGCGAAAGGGGTCCGGGGCGAAGCTCCGGGATACGGAGAAAGGGCGGGGCGGGGAGACGGCTCCGCGCAGCGGCAACGGTCACCGCGCCCCGGTCAGAGAGGCAGCGGCATGGCTCCGCACAGCCCGTCGCCCAGCCACCCGCCCCGGCAGCGGCCCGGCCACCGCCCCCGGGACGGAGACCGGGGCCGGGCCCCGGGCCGGGACCGGGACCGGGACCGAGCCCGGGGCCGAGCCCAGCCCGGACCCCCAGCCACCCGCATCCCCACCCCCCAGACACCGAACGGCATGGGCCACCGAAGCCAACGTCACATGCCGATGCCACCCGGCCAGCGACCGCCCCGAAAAGTCCCGCAGCCCCACGTCCTGCCCACTCACCGCAGACGCCGCCGAAACCCGCAGCGCCGTCTTCGTCATCCGCACCAGCACCCCCGGATCCGTCCGCACCATGTCGGTCACCCACAGCTGCGTCGGCAGCCGCCGAGCCGCCTCCCACTCCCCGAACAGCAGCACCTCCCGCCGACGCCCCGGAGCAGGATCCGGCACCATCACCCGCACGGCCGCGACCAGCGAGGTCCGCCGCGCCCCCGGCACCGCCGGGTCGGGCCACTCCACCGGCATCCGCAGCCCCCGCACGTTCTGCAGGATGTCCCGCGCGGCCAGCGTCCCGGCGCCGAAGCCGGGGAGCCGCGGGTCGGTCACCAGCAGCCGGGCCTCGGGGCTGATCCGCCCCACCACCGGCACCCGCGCCTCCGCGAACCGGTTCAGCGTGGCCCGGGTCGCGATGTCGCGGATGTCGAGGACCACGGGCCGGGTGGGCATGCCGGCCTCGCGCACCGAGTTCAGCACACCGGTGACCGCGCAGGTCTCGTACGACTCGTGCACCTCCTGCGACTCCTGCGACTCCTGCGCCTCGCGCGACTCGCACGCCCCCTCCTCCAGGAACAGCCGCCACCCCACCGGCGTGACCACCGACGCGGAGGTGTACCAGACCCCGAACGCCTGCTGCCCCCGGAACATCTGCCCCCGGTGCGGGTCGAAGCGGTGGCCGGCCCCGACCGAGTGCTCCCCGCCCTTCGGTATCGCCATCGGCTGCGCCACCCAGGCGTTCAGTGGCGCCGACTGGCCGAGGTACTGCGACAGCGCGGTCCGGATGGGCTGCCAGTCCCAGGTCGACGCGGCGATGAAGTGGTGCAGGCTCTGCTCGACGGCGGCGGAGCCGCTGCCGCTGCCGTCGCCGCCGTCGGCGGCCCCGCTGAGGTGGTGGGCGATGTTGCGGATCGACTTGCGGCCCTCGGTGGCGAGCAGCCCGCGTACGTACTGGCGGCCGCGTTCGCGCTGGTCCTTGCGCCGCAGGGAGGTGAACACCGCGGAGCACAGCTCCTCGACCGCACCGTCGAGGTCGACGCCGACGGCGCCGACGGCTGCGCCGGCCATGGCGCTGGTCATGGCACTCGTCATGGCGCTGGTCGAGGCGCTGGTCATGCCGGTGGCGGTGGCGGTGGCGGTGGCGGTGGTCACGACTTCCCCCTTCGTCGATGGCCCTCCTACGGTCCGCCGGAGCCCCCTCCCGGGGGGAGGTGCGCCGGGCACACGGCTGAGCCGCTCGGTGGTGGGGCGCCCACCACCCCCCACGCGCGGGCCGCCCGGCGGTGGTTGGACCACCGCCGGGCACCCCGGCCGAGGTGGTGGGGGCGTACGCATGCGACACCGCGCCCGCTTCGGCGCCCGATACCCCAGACTTGATCCATGTCCATTCACCAGAACCTGCTCGGGGGCCCCGCCCCCACCCACCTCCCCGACGAGCCCGGCCGCGAGGCCATCGCCGCCGGCACGCCCGCCGTCGAGGTGGCCGCCGCGCACCCGACCTCGTCCCTCGCCTGGGCGGTCCTGTCCGACGAGGCGTTCGCCGCCGGCCGCCCGGTCGAGGCGTACGCGTACGCCCGCACGGGCTACCACCGCGGCCTCGACGCCCTGCGCCGCGCGGGCTGGAAGGGCCACGGCCCGGTGCCGTGGGAGCACGAGCCGAACCGCGGCTTCCTGCGCGCCCTGTACGCCCTGGCCCGTGCGGCCGAGGCGATCGGCGAGAAGGACGAGTACGAGCGCTGCACGACGTTCCTGCGCGACTCCTCGGAGACGGCGGCGCAGACGCTGGGGGCCTGACGGGGCTACCGGCTCTGACCAGGGCAGATCGGCCCGATCCGTACCGGAGGCCCCTGACCGGCAGCCCGCCGGGCAGGGGCTTTCGGGGCTCCGCCGTGTCCGAAAAGTGTCTGTGAGCCCGGTCACGCATCATTGGAGGCGGCCCGGGAAGCAGTCCTATGATGCGGGCAGGGGACCGGGGCTCCACATACCCATTCGGAAGGAGCGGACCGCTACCCGGAAGCACGTGTCGAGGAGACAGCGATGTCTAACACCCTTGATGCCTCCGGAGCCGGTTCGGACACCCCGAACCTCGACTTCGACGGCACGACCCCGTACGAGGACTATGTCCAGGCGGACGTCCTCACCCACCTCCAGCACCCCCGCTCGGACGATCCCGGCGAGATGGTCTTCCTGGTCACCACCCAGGTCATGGAGTTGTGGTTCACCGTCATCGTCCACGAGTGGGAGACGGCCGCGAAGGCGCTCCGCGAGGACCGCATCCCCGTTGCGATGGATGCGCTGAAACGATCCCTCCGCGAGCTGGAGGCCCTCAACGCCTCCTGGCGCCCGCTCGCCCAGCTCACCCCGGGCCAGTTCAACTCGTACCGCGCCGCCCTCGGCGAGGGCTCCGGCTTCCAGTCGGCGATGTACCGCCGGATGGAGTTCCTGCTCGGCGAGAAGTCCGCCTCCATGCTCGTCCCGCACCGCGGTGCGCCGCGCGTGCACGCGGAGCTGGAGAAGGCCCTGCAGGAGCCCAGCCTCTACGACGAGGTGCTGCGGCTGCTCGCGCGCCGCGGCCTGCCGGTGCCGCCGGCCGTCCTCGACCGCGACCTGTCCCAGCGGTACGAGGCCTCCGCCGAGGTCGAGGCCGTGTGGACCACCCTGTACGAGGACCCGGAGCTGCACCAGGACCTGCACCGGCTGGGCGAGGTCCTGACGGACGTGGCCGAGCTGGTCTGGCGCTGGCGCAACGACCACCTCGTCGCCACGCGCCGCGCGATGGGTGCGAAGACGGGGACGGGCGGCTCGGCCGGGGTGACCTGGCTGGAGAAGCGGGCCTCGAAGAACGTGTTCCCCGAGCTGTGGACGGCGCGCAGCCATGTCTGAGTCCGACGTTTCTGCCGGCCTGGGCCCGGACCTCGCCGTCGGCGCTGATCTCGCCGTCGGCGCTGACGTCGCCGTCGGCGCCGCTCCCGCCGTCAGCGCTGACCTCGCCGACCGTGCTGCCGAGCTCGCCGACCGTGCCGCCCGGCTCGATGCCGCCGACGAGCTCGGCAAGCTCCGCGAGCGCTTCGCCCTCCCCGACGGCGTCGTCTACCTCGACGGCAACTCCCTCGGCGCCCTGCCCGTCGGCGTCGCGGAGCGCGTCGCCGAGGTCGTCACCCGGGAGTGGGGCACCGAGCTGATCCGCTCCTGGAGCTCCGGCAGCTGGTGGACCGCGCCCGAGCGGATCGGCGACCGGATCGCACCGCTCGTCGGTGCGGCGCCGGGCCAGGTCGTCGTGGGCGACTCCACCAGCGTCAACCTGTTCAAGGCGCTGGTGGGGGCTGCGCGGCTGGGCGCCGCTGCCGGTGGTGGTCGGACCGAGATGCTGGTCGACGCCTCCACCTTCCCGACCGACGGGTACATAGCCGAGTCCGCCGCCCGGATGACCGGTCTGACCGTGGTGCCGGTGGATCCGTCCGAGGCGGCTGCGGTGCTCGCCGCGCGGGGCGGGAGCGTCGCCGTGGTGCTGCTCAACCACGTCGACTACCGCACCGGCCGGCTGCACGACCTGCCCGGCCTCACGCGGGCCGCGCACGCCGCCGGCGCCGTGGTGGTGTGGGACCTGTGCCACTCGGCCGGTGCCCTGCCCGTCGGCCTCGACGAGAACGGCGTCGACCTCGCGGTCGGCTGCACGTACAAGTACCTCAACGGGGGCCCCGGTTCACCCGCGTATCTGTACATCGCCGAACGGCACCAGGCTGCGTTCGACTCGCCGCTGCCCGGCTGGAACGGGCACGCGGATCCGTTTGCCATGACCTCCGAGTACGCGCCTTCGGCGCAGGGTGCCGTACGCGGCCGGGTCGGCACGCCGGACATCCTGTCCATGCTGGCCCTGGAGGCGGCGCTGGACGCGTGGGACGGTGTCGACGTCCTGGCGGTGCGGGCCAAGTCCCTTGCGCTGACGGACTTCTTCCTGGAGTGCGTGGCCGCGTACGTGCCGGAGGGGAAGGTCGAGTCCGTCACCCCGGTGGAGCACGAGCGGCGGGGGAGCCAGGTCTCGCTGCGGTGCGAGAACGCCCGTGAGGTGATGGACGCGCTGATCGGTGTGGGCGTCATCGGGGACTTCCGGGCTCCGGACGTGCTCCGGTTCGGGTTCACGCCCCTGTACGTCGGCTTCGCCGATGCCGAGCGTGCGGCCCGGACGCTGGGTTCGCTGGGTCACATCTTCGGGTGACGTTCGGGTGATGTTCGGGTGACCGTCGGGCGCGGTCGTGGCGAAACGTCACGGCTAGGGGCGGGCAGGGTGTGATCCCTGCCCGCCGCCATCCGATTCCATGCCCGGTTCGCGGGTGTGCAAGGGCCCCAAGGGACAGGCGGGTTCCGGCCTGATACGGTCCGGCTCTGCCGGATCACCGGGATCACCGGAACACCAGTGCCAGCGTTACCGAGAGGTTGAGCCGATGACGGACCCCGCAGTCGAACGGGACGCCGCCGAGGCCGCCTCGGCCTTCTCCCACCCGCCGGTCGCGCCGGACGCGACTGCTGCGTACGGGGACCATCCGGATCATGTGATCGACTTTTATGCGCCGCGGGGGGATGTTGTCACCTCTGCTGCCTCCGCCCCCCTGGTGGTGCTGCTTCACGGGGGTGCTTGGCGGGCTCCCTATGACCGGGTGCACGTGTCGCCTTTGGCTGATTTTCTGGCTCGGTGCGGGTTCGCCGTGGCGAGTGTCGAATATCGGCGGGGGAGTTCGGGTCCCGTACCCCATCAGGGTGCGGGTGCGGGTGCGGGTGTGGGTGCTGGTGGGCTGGTTGCGGGGCGGTGGCCCGAGACCTTCGATGATGTGGCGGCTGCGATGGATGCGCTGCCCGGGCTTGCCGCTGCCTCCGTTCCGGCCGCCGATCCCCGTCGTACCGTGATCGCCGGGCACTCGGCCGGTGGGCACCTCGCTCTGTGGGCCGCCGCCCGGCACGTGCTGCCGGCTGGGTCCCCGGCCGGGTGGAAGCTGCCTTCCCCGCCGCTGCTGCGCGGCGTGGTGGCGCTGGCCCCCATCGCGGACTTCGAGGTGGCGGAGGAGCTCGGGGTGTGCGGCGGGGCCTCCGCGCAGCTGCTGGGCGGCGATGCGCACTGGGCGGAGCGGGTGGCGTACGCGGATCCGGCGGCGCTGGTGCCGACGGGGATCGCGACCACCATCGTGCACGGGCGGGAGGACATCGTCGTGCCGAGTGCGGTGGCCGAGTCGTACGTGGCTGCGGCGGCCAAGGCCGGGGAGACGGTCGGGCTGACGCTGCTCGACGGGGTCGGTCACTTCCCGCTGATCGATCCGGCCGCGGACGCCTGTGCGGTGGTGGCCGAGGAGATCTCGCAGCTGGCTTGGTAGAGGCCGGCTGCGCGGTAGAGCAGCAGTGCGTGTACGAACCGGTCCTCGGCGGTGGGCGGGCAACGCCAGGCCAGGGGCCAGGAGCCTTCCAGGGCGGGGATCGGGAGGTAGGTCGTGCGGCGGGGGCCTGAGGTGAGCCGGGTGAATCCGGGCGGCCAGACGCGGTAGGCGGCGCTGCCGACCGGGACGAGGAAGTAGACCGGGCGCCGGCCGTTGGCTTGAATGATGATCGGCCCGGGGTCACCGCCTGTGAGCGTCGCGAGGAGATCGGCGAGGCTCCGTCCCGTGTCACCGTCCACGCGTACCGCGTCAAATAGCACTCCTGCCTTGCGGATTCCGATGCCGGTGTTCGGAATCCAGCTCGGGGTGGGGGTGTTGGGGGTGCCGGTGGAGTGACTTTCTGTGTTCATGGGTCCAGGGTGGGGGGTGCGGTCTACGGTTTTCTAGGGCTCGGATTCGAGAGTCCAAAACTCTGGGATTACGCGGCTGTGCGCTGGAGACCGTTTGAGTTCGTTTGAGTTCGGGGGTGTTCGTGATGCCCAAGGCTGACAGGAACGACGACCGGCCGGTGACGAGGTTCATCGCCGAGATTGCTCGCCTACTGCGTGTACGGGAGAACCTGACTCAGGAGGCGTTGGGCGATCGGATCGGCTACACGGGATCGGCCATCAGTGCGCTGGAGACAGGCGCGCAACCGCCGAGCGATCGAATGCTGGAAGGTTTGGAGCTGGCCATCGGGAACGGTCTCGGCATCTTCGAGGTCAGCCGCAAGTACGTCCTGCTGGAGAAGTATCCAGTCGGCTTCCGTCCGTTCTCGCAGATCGAGGCGTCCGCCTGCACGATCTCCTCCTACGAGACGCTGGTGATGGACGGTCTCTTCCAGACCGAGGCCTACGCCCGTGCGCTCATCAAGGCCGGGTATCCACCCGTTGCCCCTGGCAAGGTCGAGGAACTGGTCGAGGCTCGACTGGCCCGGCGGTCGCTCTTCGAAAGCGATCGGGAAGTGATGATCGAGATGATCCTGGAGGAGTCCGTTCTCTCACGGCCCTTCGGCAGTCAGGAGATCATGCAGGAGCAGCTGACCTCACTCATTGAGGATGCGGAGCGCGTCAACGTCACCGTGCAGATCCTGCCTCAGGACAGAGGGCTGAGTGGCGCCTATGCGGGCGCCTGCGGCCCGATGAAACTGGTGGAGACCCAGGACCATGACCATGTCGTCTACCTGGAAATCGAGGATGAGAGCATCCTGATCAGCGACCGTGCCAAGGTCTCACGCCTGGCGCAGCGGTATGCGAAGATCCGCGCACAGGCTCTGAGTCCGGACGAATCCCTGGGCCTCATCAAGAAGTTGGCGGGAGGGCGGAGATGAGCGCAAGCGCGCTGAGGTGGTTCAGGTCGAGCTACAGCGACAGCAGCGGCGGCAACTGCATCGAGGTGGCCTATGAGTGGCGTAGGTCGAGCTACAGCAGCGATGCGGGCGGCGCTTGCGTCGAGGTGGCAGCCTGCCCGCACGCCGTGCACGTCCGGGATTCCAAGGACCTCGGCGGGCCGGCCTTCGCGGTGGCCCCCGCGGCCTGGGTGGACTTTGCCGCCTGGGCGGCCGGCTGAGCCGCTGAGCCGCGGACGCGTCCTCGGCATCAGGGAGGGACCCCCTCCTCCCGGGGGCCCGGTCAGTCCCAGTGTCATTCCGGCGCGGCGGCCGGCCTCAAGGGCGCTCCCTCCGGTCGCGTCGCTGCGCGATGGCCTCCGGCCACCCTTGACCCCGACCACCGCCCCGGAACGCCACGGACTGTCCGGGCCCCCGGGAGGAGGGGGGAGGGACGGGCAGGGCGGCAGACCGGCCGCGGCTGCTGTCCGCTCCTCCCTCACTGCCCGTGCTCCCGCCCGGCGCAGCCGATCGCTACGTGCTCCCCTGGTCAGGCGTCTGCGGTCACGGGACGAAGATGCTGCGGTTGCCGTTCGGGTGGTAGGTCTCGCCCGGGTTGATGAACCATTCGACCTGGCCCGTGCAGTCGTAGTCGGACCAGACTGCGATGACCGAGTCGGTGTAGTTGGAGACCACCGGTGGGACGAAGTCGCCCAGCGGGTAGCAGCCGCTGGGTGAGGGGTGGGACGCGCCGTCGATGATCAGGACGCCGTGGGCCGCATAGGCGGAGCTCGGGGTGGCGAGGGCGAGGGCCGCTGCCGTTGCGCAGACTGCGAGTGCCGTCTTCATGCGACGTACGGTAAGGGATCGGTTACCTCAGGTGGTGGAGGTGTCCGACTGCGGCCAGAAGTTGCATGGGGAGCTCCTTGTCGCACTGGGCGACGGTGAGGCCGAGCCAGCGGCCGTCCGGGAGCGGCCAGGCCTGCATGGTGGTGGCCTGCTGGCTGAGCTCGTCGAGCGGCGCGGGGATGTCCTCGCCCTCGTAGCCGGCCTGAAGGTAGGACCACAGGTCGACGGTGAGCGGGGTGCCCCAGCGGGTGGTGAGTGCTGCGGTGAGGGCTGCGAGGTGGGACTGCATGTCCGCTTCGGCTGCGAGCCAGGCTTGGAAGTCCTCGTCGTCCCAGAAGTCCTCGCTGGTGCGGAGGGCGCGTACGGCGTCGTCGTCGGTCGGGGAGGGGTGGGCGAGCAGGTCATCGACGGATGACAGGTGCTCCTGGAGGGGATCGGCGGTCATGAGGGCAGGGTAGGGGCGGCCGCCGACAGGAGACGCAGGTCACATTCGTGGGTGTCACATTCGGTGGGCTGGGGCCGTCATATGGGCGTAGCCATCGACAAGAGGAGCACACCATGCAGGCTCGTTTGAACGTCTTCGGCAGCCCCGTGGCCGGCAAGGCCCTGAAGCACTTCGTCTCTGCAGGCAAGGCGATCTCGGACTCGACGCTGCCTGCCTCGACGCAGGAGCTCGTGAAGATCCGGGCCAGCCAGATCAACGGCTGTGGGTTCTGCCTCGACATGCACACCAAGGACGCTGCTGCGGCCGGGGAGACCCCGGTGCGGCTCCACATGGTGGCGGCGTGGCGGGAAGCCAACGTCTTCACCGATGCCGAGCGCGCGGCGCTGGAGCTCGCGGAGCAGGGCACGCGGATCGGTGACGCGGCCGGTGGGGTGAGCGATGAGGCGTGGGAGAACGCTGCCAAGCACTACGACGAGGAGCAGCTTGCCGCTCTTGTTTCGCTGATCGCGCTCATCAACGCCTTCAACCGGATCAATGTCCTGGTTCAGCAGCCCGCGGGCGACTACCAGCCCGGCCAGTTCGGCTGACGGGGAGTCCTCGGCCCGGGCCGCCGGTGGCGCACGGTGGACCCGATCGGCCTGGTCACCGTACGCGGTGACCAGGCCGGCGGGAAGGCAGGTCGGTCTCCGGCTCGACCGACGCGCAGCGTCTGCACCGCCGACGTTGATCAGCTGTTCTCGCACTACGGCGTGCTGGTGTCGCGGCTGGGAACCGCCGTCGACTGGCTTGCCGGGCTCGCCCAGGACGACGGCCTCACCGGCTATGAGGCACCCGGGCGGCCGGACGCCGCCTGGGTGCTCGGCGTCAGGGTCGGAACGAGCACCCCGGCCCGGGCTGGCAGCGGCTGCGCTGGGCGGAGCCGGCCGTCCGTGTCGGCGATCCGGTCGTGCCGCAGGGCCTGTACCGCTGTTTTCGCTGCGCGAAGGAGGCGGGCATCCGGCCCGGCTCCATCGAGTGGCCCGCCGAGGGCAGCCTTGACAGGACGACATGGGACCAACTGATCCGCTTCCTCACCGCGCACAGCCCCCAGGGAGCGGACACCCTCTGCCTGGCGTACTACAACCCGATCGTCGCGCGGGACTTCGAGTGCGGGCATGTCCGATCCGACCGCCTGGGCGACGCGCAGGCTCTCTTCGACCACCCGGACATCCTGTACAGCCCCTCCAACCTGTGGGCCGCGGACCGCTCCTGGGCCGTCTGCGACCTCCGGGGCACCAAGGTCTGCGGCCCCCGCCCGCTCGTCGAGGCGCCGCTCGCGGACAGTGAGATCGAAGCCGTCCGCCTGCCTTGGACCAGCTAACAAAGCACTACTAGCCGCCTCGCACCGCGGCCGCCCGGGGCCTGTACGAGTCGGAGGGCTTCGTGCACGAGGAGTTCCACGTCCACCTCCACGAACTCGTGTGAAACATTACCGGGCGGCCGTCGCGTCGATGGGGTGAGACGACGCGAGGGGGAGTACATGCGGCAGGGGCGCAGAGACGGGTTCCGTGAGTTCGCGGAAGCCAGGTCGGGGCACCTGTACCGGTCGGCTTGTCTGCTGGCCAGCGGGGACACCCACCTCGCGGAGGACCTCGTACAGGAAACCCTGGGCCGGATGTACCTGCTCTGGGGGCGCATCTGCCGTATCGACAATCCGGCGGCGTACGCGCAGACGGTGCTCGTACGGGCCTTCCTGACGCACCAGCGCCGGCGGTCGGCGGGAGAGCGTCCGGTCGGGCAGTTCCCCGATCCGGGCGCGGCCGCCGCCGGTCCCGGCGATCCCGCGCTGCGGCTGACGCTCCTGGAGGCGCTGGGGCGGCTCGCGCCCAAGGACCGGGCGGTGCTCGTGCTGCGGTACTGGGAGGACCGCAGCATCGAGGAGACCGCCGACGCGATGAACACCAGCTCGGCGGCGGTCCGTACCCGGACCTCGCGGGCGCTCGGCCGGCTGAGGGAACAACTGGGCGGCAGCATTACCGAGTTCGCGGGCCTCTGAGCAGCGGAAAAGGCCGGCTGCCTCGTGCGGCCCGCCGGTTTGGCCCTCTTCACACCCCTGAAATCGGAAGGTTTGGTTCCCCATGCCCTTTGAAGACGAGCTCGGCGAAGCCCTCCGGCGTGCGGGGGACGGTTTCACGACCGACCGGCACGCCCTCGTGGAAGCCGGTGAACAGCGCGGACGGCGGCTCGTGGCCCGCCGCCGGGCCGCCGTGATCGGCGGATCGGTCCTGTCCTTGACCCTGATCGGCGCGGCCGGCGCGTACACCAGCGGCCTGCTCGCCGGGCCGGAACGGCTGGACGTCGCGGCGCCGCCGACGCCACAGGCCGGACAGTCCGGCAAAAGCGGCGGCCCGCACGCGCGGAAGCCCAGCGGGACCGGTGCGGTCAGCGGTACACAGATGGTCGCGATCCTCAAGGAGCTGCTGCCGCCCGGGAACTTCTCGCCCGACAATGTGTCGGGCACGGAGACGTCGACCCCCTTCGTCGGTGGCGTGTACGACGACGGCAAGGGCAAGTCGACGATCCTGTTCGGCCTCGACCGGGTGGACCCGGACGGGTTCAACACCCGCCAGCTGACCGAGTGCGGGGACAAGAACATCCAGGGGTACGACGACTGCACGGTGGAGCAGCTGGCGGACGGCTCCAAGGTGCTGGTCGAGCAGGGCTACGAGTACCCGGACCGCCGCGTGAACACCAAGGTCTGGCGGGCCTGGCTGGTGACCCCGCAGGGCTTCTACGTGCACGTGTCGGAGAACAACTCCGCGGCGGAGAAGGGCGCCGGCACGTCCCGGGCCAACCCGCCGCTGGCCCCGGCCCAGTTGAAGGCGGTGGTCACCTCGGACAAGTGGCGCCCGGCGCTGAACGACCTTCCGGCGGCCGACGAGGAAGGCTTCCGGCCCGGACCCTCGACGCCGCTGCGGGACCAGGAGGGCCTGGAGGCGCTGGAGGGCCTGGTGGCCAAGTACGGGATCCCGGTCGCGTCCAAGGGCGGAGAGAACGGGTACGGCTACGTCGTCCTCGACGACGGCAAGGGCAAGTCCCTGGTCCAGGTCAACGTCGTCAAGGACCACGGCGCCGCGAACTTCCCGGACGGCGACGAGGCCCCGCTGGCGGACGGCACCCGGGTGAAGGTCACGCAGCGGCCCGCCGAGAAGGGCAAGGGCGTCGTCGAGTGGATCGTGGACACCCTGCGCAAGAACGGGCTGCGCGTGACGCTCACCGCCTACAACACCGCCAACATCAGCGGCCAGGCCACCCGCAAGGCGCCTGCTCTCACGCTGGAGCAGATGAAGGAGCTCGCGACCGCCCCGGGCTGGAACCGGGACGGGAACTAGGCGGTCGCAAGATCCGCCGGACAGAACCCAGTGGTCTAGCGGGACGCGCGGCAGGCGCCGCTCGCGTCGTTCGAGGAGACGCCGGCCTGCTGGAGGCTCGCGACGCAGCTGGTCTGGTTGCCGATGGAGCCCTGGTAGCAGGCCTGGGCGGCGCCGGGCGTGGACTGCTTGCCGTGCGACGCGAGGTACTGCTGGCAGTCCTGGACGCTGGCGGACGCGGCCGGGGCGGCGAAGGCGGCACCGCCGGCGGCGAGGACCAGGGCGGCGAGGATGCTGGGGACACGGGCCGACGGACGCATGGTGATGCACCTGCTCTCTCGGGCGGTCACGCGATCCGCGAGCGTGCCGCATTGGTCACCCCCGCCCTTCCGACGCTAGAACACCGCATCGGCGCCCGCACTCCGGTCCAGGCCGTCTCCTGCGGATCTCGGCTTCCACGCTGCCCGGGCCCGGCGTAGACCGGTCTGCGGTACGGGTGGACACCTCCTGGATCGCCGGATCGGACCTCATTCGTCGTTGTCCAGGATGGCGTCGACTTCGATTTCGACGAGCCAGTCGGGGTCGATGAAGCGGGAGACTTCCACGAACGTGGTGACCGGGCGGATGGTGGCGAACCGTTCGCCGTGAGCCTTGGCCGCTTCTCGCCAGCGGGACACGTCGGTGAGCATGATGCGGGTTCGGACCACGTCCTGGAGTGTGGCGCCTGCCTGGTTCAGGGCCTCTTGTGCGATGTCCAGGCAGCGGGTCGTCTGGGCGTAGACGTCCCCGACGGATGTCGTCGTGCCGTCTGCGCCGATGGGGGCCGTGCCTGCGACAGCCACGTGTCGGCCCTTGCGCACCGCTCGCGAGAAGCCGATCTGCGGCTCGAGCGGTGAGCCGGAGCTGACTGTTTTTCGGGCATCTTCCATCGCGACATGGTCGCAGAACGCCGCGTGTGTCACTTGGGTGAACAGTCGCGGTGGCCTGAATGGTCCTTGCTGTGCGTAGTCGGATTGGCTACAATGCGTAATCACCGGGCGGACTTGAGTGGGGGGCACACATGACTCGTCCTTGGGAAGCCGACGCGTCCGCATCGTTCGCGCGGCGGTTAGGCAAATCCGCGCAGGAGCTGAACCACACCAAGGATGACGACGGGTGTCCTGATATCTGGGAGCTCGACAACGGGGACGTCGTCGTCATCGGCCGCGATATGACGGATGCCTATGCGCGCCGTCTGCCGGCGGGAGTCACCGTCGCGAGGGACGAGCGGCTGGTCGTCATCCCGGGAGACATGTTGCGCTCGGCGAAGCCGGACATTGCGGATGCGTGATCCCGGTCTGCTCTACCTCGGCGGGATGCAGGGCGACCGGCTGGGGCAAGCGGAGTACAAGAGAGATTTTCGGACACGTCGTACCGCGCTGCGTGGACGCGAGTCCTGGAAGTTCGAGCGGCTCCAGACCTTCGAGGAGCCGGACATCAGCTGGCGGGCCCTCAGGCGCGGGCAGTGGGAGGAGTCCGTCCGGCTGCTGGAGAGGGAGCGGGACGGGATCGAGCGGGCTGTTCGGTGTGACCGGGAGCGGGAGAGTCCGTTTCGGCGGGTACGTGTGGTGGAGTGGCCGCTCACTGCCTACATGCAGTGGGAGCTGCACGCCTTCCGGGTGCAGGCGGAGGCCGGCAAGGAGATCCGCGTTGTCGACCTGAGCGTGGTCAGGCCGTTTGAGTCGGACGGGCCGCTGCCCGAGGTCGTGGTGCTGGGCGGCGAGGTTCTCTACCAGGTGCTCTACACCGAGGCCGGGGTCGTCGACGGGGCCGTTCGGTACCGGGATCCCGAGTTGATCGCGCGGTGGGAGGGCTTCATCCGGGGGCTCTACGGCCAGGGGGAGGACGTGCTGTCCTTCTTTGCCCGGCGGGTGGCGCCGCTGCCTCCTCCTGATGTCGGCAACGCCGTGTCCGGGGGGTCTGCTCGGGACCTGGTGCAGGCCGGGTCCATCAGTGGGGGCGTGCACTTTCACGGTGCCTCTGGGGAGAAGGCGTCGCGCGTGCGGCCGCGGCAACTGCCGGGTACTGTGCGGGGGTTCGTCAATCGCGTTCAGGAGCTGCGGCGGCTCGACGGGATGGCGAGCGGGGCCGTCTGCGTCATCGCCGGGACCGCCGGGGCGGGGAAGACCTCGCTCGCTCTGTACTGGGCGCATCGGGTTCAAGGCGACTTTCCCGATGGGCAGTTGTATGTGAACTTGCGCGGGTATGACCCTGGTGAGCCCGTGTCCGCGCAGGAGGCGCTGCAGCGGTTCCTGGCGGCGCTCGGGGTGCCTGCCGGGGCGGTGCCTGCGGATACCGATGCCGCGGCCGCCCTGTACCGGTCGATGCTGGCCGACCACCGGGTGCTGGTGGTGCTGGACAACGCGGCTTCGGTGGCTCAGGTGCGGCCCCTGTTGCCCGGCAGCCCGGGGTCGTTGGTCGTGGTGACCAGTCGGGGCCGGCTGTCCGGGCTGGCCGTGAGGGACGGTGCGGAGCGGATCACGCTCGGGGTGCTGCCCGAGGCCGAGGCGGTGCAGCTGCTGCGGAGCGTGACCTCGGGGTACCGGGCCGAGGACGACGAGGAGAAGCTGCTGGCCCTGGCCCGGTTGTGTGCGCGGCTGCCGTTGGCGCTCCGGATCGCGGCGGAGCGTGCCGCCAGCCATCCGCATATGGAGCTCGATGAGCTGATCGGTGATCTGAGGGACGAGTCGGCGTTGTGGGACGCGTTGAGTACGGGTGACGAGCAGGATGCCGAGGCCGTGCGGTCGGTGTTCGCCTGGTCGTATCGGGCGCTGACCGTGGATGCGGCGCGGGTGTTCCGGCTGCTGGGGATGCATCCGGGGCCGGAGTTCGGGCCGGGGGCGGTTGCTGCGCTCGCGGGTGTCGGTGCGAGGAGGGGCAGACAGCTGCTGGATGTGCTCGTGGGGGCGCATCTGCTGGAGCAGACGGCTCCTGAGCGGTTCGAGTTCCATGATCTGCTGCGGGCCTACGCGATGGACCAGTCGCGGCTGGAGGAGACGGCCGCGGGGCGGGCCGCGGCGCTGGAGCGGGTGCTCGACTGGTACCTGCACACGGCTGACGCGGCGCGGAAGTGGATTTCGCCGACCTTCGTGCCGCCCGAGCTGGGGGCTCCTGCGGAAGGCGTCGAGCCGCTGTCGTTCGAGGACTACGACCGGGCGGTGGACTGGGCCGAGCGGGAGCACGCCAATCTGGGTGCGGCGGTGCGGGCTGCCGAGAAGGCGGGGCTGGACCGGCACGCCTGGCATCTGGCGGCGTTGTTCTGGAGTGCGCAGGCGCCGTCCGCGCCGGTCGGGGACTGGGTCGCGGCCGGTGAGATCGGGCTGCGGGCCGTGCGGCGGCTGGGGGAGCAGGAAGGTGAGGCCGCGCTGTTGGAGAGCCTCGGCTTCGCCTACCGCAGGCTGAACCGGCTCACCGACAGCATGGACCTGCACCGGGAGTCCCTGCGGATCCGGCAGGCGCTCGGAGCGCGCAAGGGAGAGGCCTCGGCGCTCAATGCGCTGGGTCTGGTGCTGCTGCAGAGGCGGCAGCTGGACGAGGCCGAGGAGCGGTTCGAGCAGGTCATCGAGATTTCGCGCGAGCTGGGCGCGGAGCACGGGGAGGCGGTGGCCTGGGGGAACCTCGCCACCGTGCACCTGGAAGCGGGCCGGCTGGCGGAGGCCGAGCGGGGGCTCGGGCTGGCGCTCGGCATGCACCGGCGGCGGGGCAACAAGCGCAGCGCGGGCAATGTGCTGCGGTTGCAGAGCACCCTGCATCTGGAGCGCGGGGACGTGCTCAAGGCCCGGGAGATCGCGCAGGAGGCCATGGACATCGCGTGGGAGCTGCGCGATGCGGTGCTGGAGGGGTACTGGCTGCTGGTCCTCGGAGCCGCACAGCACGCGCAGGAGCAACTGGCGCAGGCGCTGGAGTCGTACCAGCGGTCCGCGGTGATCCAGCGCAGGCTGGGCGACCGCAGTCGGGAGGCCCTCGCCTGGCAGGGCGCCGGCAGCGTCTACCGGAGCCTCGGCCGCTGCGATGAGGCCGCGGGCTTCCACCGCCGGGCCGCGGCGGTGCACCGGGAGCTCGGGGACGGCTGGCAGCAGGCCCAGGCCCTGGACGGCCTGGCCGCGGCGCTGTCACCGCAGGACGCCGAGCAGGCCCGGGAGCACTGGCGGGATGCGGCGCGGCTGCTGGGCCCGTACGACGACGCCCGGGCCGTCGCGCTGAGGGAGCGCATAGAGCAGCGGCTGGCCGGCGGCTGAGCCGGCCGGACCCGTCCCGTGGGCTGCCGCGGGACGGGTCCCCCGGCCGTCAGACCAGGTCGGTCGTGGCGGCGAGGCGGGCGGCGAACTTCGCGAGGCGCTCGCCCTGGTAGCGGGCCGCGGCCAGGGTCTCCTCGGTCACCTCGCCGCTGCTGCCCGGGTGCGAGGTGCCGTACGGGTTGCCGCCGGCGCTGAAGATCGCCGGGTTGGTGAAGCCGGGGGCGACGATGACCGAGCCCCAGTGGTGGAAGGTGTTGTAGAGGGCGAGCAGCGTGGACTCGTTGCCGCCGTGGGCGTTGTGCGCGCTGGTGAAGCCGGTGGCCGGCTTGTCGGCGAGGGCGCCCTTCTGCCACAGCCCGCCGGTGGTGTCGAGGAACTGCTTCAGCTGGCCCGCGATGTTGCCGTAGCGGGTCGGCGAGCCGATCGCGTAGGCGTTGGCCCAGGTCAGGTCGTCGAGCGTGGCGACCTCGACGTCCTTGGCGGCCTCGACGTGCTCGCGCCACGCCGGGTTGGAGTCGATGGCGGCATCGGGGGCGAGCTCGGGAACCCGGCGCAGGCGGACCTCCGCCCCGGCCTTCTCGGCGCCCTCGGCGACCGCGCTCGCGAGCGCGTGGACGTTGCCGGTGGCGGAGTAGTAGATGACGGCGACCTTGGCGCTCATGGCGGACCCTCCGGTAAGTGGATTGCTATCCGGTTCGATGGGTGAGAGTTAACCGGATAGGAATCCGTTTTGCAAGGGTGTCCGGTAGCCTCGTTCCATGAGCCGCATCGAACTCCCCGTCGCGGGCCAGGCCCCGCCCGAGCGGGCGGACGCCGCGCGCAACCGGCGCAAGATCCTGGACGCGGCGGCGCAGCTGGTCGCCGAGCACGGCCCGGACGCCGTCAGCATGAACGCCGTCGCGCATGCCGCGGGGATGGGCGTCGGCACGGTCTACCGGCGGTTCGGCACGGTCAGCCGGCTGCTGTACGCGCTGCTCGACGACGACGAGAAGCGGTTCCAGCAGGCCTTCCTCAGCGGGCCGCCGCCGCTGGGGCCCGAGGCGCCGCCCGAGGAGCGGCTGCGGGCGTTCCTGCACACGCAGGCCGAGCGGCTGGTCGAGCACCGCGCCGTGATGGCGGCCGCCGAGGCCGCCTCACCGGGCGCCCGCTACGACAGCGGGGCGTACCTCACCATGCACACGCACGTCACGATGCTGGTGCGGCAGACCCGGCCGCAGGCGGACGCGGCGGTCCTCGCCCATCTCCTGCTCGCCCCGTTCGCGCCCAGCCTCTTCGAGCACCTCACCGTGAACCGCGGGGTGTCGACCGACCGCATCAAGAGCGCCGTCGACGCCCTGCTCGGCATGCACGACTGACGGCTACGACGAGGGGGGATCCGGATGGCCAGGTGGGGGCTGCTCGTGGAGCAGAACCTCGGCTTCGGTGGCGAACACCGCATGTGGTCGGTGGGCGTACTGGGCCACGTGGAGGGAACGCGCGAGGAGGCCCTCGCCGAGCTCGGCCGGCGGGCGGAGACCTTCGAGCCCGTGCACCCGCGGACGGTGCGCCGCCGGGTGGTCTACCGGACGGACGACGGATTCCTCGCGGTCCTCGACGGGGCCTGGCAGGTCTTCCACTGCCGGTTCTCGGTGGCCGAGCAGGTCCACGACAGCGCGCCGCCGCCCGAGCCGAAGCCGCAGCAGGTGGCGAAGGCCGGACCGGAGGCCGCCCGGGGGCTGCGGCCGGTGATCGTGCCGCGGCGTCCGGCCGCGCCGGACGGGCCTGCGGAGGCGGGCAAGGAGTGGGACGCGGACGTCCCCGACACCCCGTCCTGGCTCGGACGGGGCGACCTGCAGTGAGCCGAAAGGGGCGGCGCGCCGCAGCGCACCGCCCCTTTCGCGGATGTTCCGCTCGTCCTACAGGAACGAGTTGATCTCGATCGTCTCGTCGCGGCCCGGGCCGACGCCGATGGCGGAGATCGGGGCGCCCGACATCTCCTCCAGGGCCTTCACGTACGCCTGGGCGTTCTTCGGGAGGTCCGAGAACGACTTGGCCTTGGTGATGTCCTCGGACCAGCCGGGCAGGTTCTCGTAGATCGGCTTCGCGTGGTGGAAGTCCGACTGCGAGTACGGCAGTTCCTCGACGCGCTTGCCGTCGATCTCGTACGCGACGCAGACCGGGATCTGCTCCCAGCCGGTCAGCACGTCCAGCTTGGTCAGGAAGAAGTCCGTCAGGCCGTTCACGCGGGTCGCGTACCGGGCGATCGGGGCGTCGAACCAGCCGCAGCGGCGGTCGCGGCCGGTGGTCACGCCGCGCTCGCCGCCGATGCGGCGCAGGTCCTCGCCGTCCTGGTCGAACAGCTCGGTCGGGAACGGGCCGGCACCGACGCGGGTGGTGTAGGCCTTCAGGATGCCGATGACTCGGCTGATCTTGGTCGGGCCGACGCCGGTACCGGTGCAGGCGCCGCCCGCGGTCGGGTTCGACGAGGTCACGAACGGGTACGTGCCGTGGTCGACGTCGAGCAGGGTGCCCTGGCCGCCCTCGAACAGCACGACCTTGTCCTCGTCCAGCGCGTTGTTGAGGATCAGCGTGGTGTCGGCGACGTACGGCTTGATCTGCTCCGCGTACTGGAGCATCTCCTCGACGATCTGCGCGGCGTCGATCGCGCGGCGGTTGTACAGCTTCGCGAGGAGCTGGTTCTTGCCCTCGAGGGCCGCCTCGACCTTCTGGGTCAGGATCGACTCGTCGTACAGGTCCTGGACGCGGATGCCCACGCGGTTGATCTTGTCCGCGTACGTCGGACCGATGCCGCGGCCGGTGGTGCCGATCTTGCGCTTGCCGAGGAAGCGCTCGCCGACCTTGTCGAGGGTGACGTTGTACGGCGTGATCAGGTGGGCGTTGCCGCTGATCAGCAGCTTGGAGGTGTCGATGCCGCGCTCGTTGAGCCCGCGCAGCTCGGAGAGGAGTACGGACGGGTCGACGACGACGCCGTTGCCGATGACCGGGGTGCATCCGGGGGAGAGGATGCCGGACGGGAGAAGGTGCAGCGCGTACTTCTGGTCGCCTACGACGACCGTGTGGCCGGCGTTGTTGCCGCCCTGGTAGCGCACCACGTAGTCAACGGATCCACCGAGCAGGTCGGTGGCCTTTCCCTTGCCCTCGTCACCCCACTGAGCTCCGAGCAGCACAAGAGCGGGCACAGGCGTACACCTCTTCCGGATGGGGCATGTCCTGGGTCAGGGGGCGTACGACGATGTACACCGCAGGCTGAGCCGTCGGACCGGTACCCCGGAATAGACGAAGGCCCTGGCGCAATAGCGCAAGGGCCTCTTGCACAAAGATGCTACCCGAGGAAGGACCGAGGTGTCGGCTCCAGAGCCCACCATGAGCCCCGCGGGCGCGCCGGTAGGCGGCCTGCTCGTGCTCGTCGACCCGGTCGCCCGCCGTCTTGACGGCGAGTCCGTGCGGATCGCGAAAGATGTCCTGTCGGCGGGGGCGGCGGCGAAAATCTGCCTCCCGGACTCGGACGGGGAGTTTGCGCGGGCGCTCGCCCGCCGGGGCCATCGGCGGCCGGTCATCGTGGGCGACGACCGGGCGCTGGTGCGGGCCGTCGGGCTGCTGCACCGAGAGCGGGGCCTGGCCGAGGGGGCCGTCTCGCTCATCCCGGTGGGGCAGGCGGGGTCGCTGGGTCTGGCACGGCGGCTGGGGGTTCCCCTGTCGGCGGTGGCCGCCGCCCGGGCGGTCCTCGACGGGGTCGTCGGCGTACGGGACCTGCTGGTCGACGACAGCGACGGGGTCGTGCTCGGAGGCCTGCGGATTCCACCCGTTCGGCCGCCCGTGCCGAGGCCGGCCGGACCCTCGGTGCGCAGCGCGTACCGCTCGCTGGTGCGCACGCTGATCCGGCCGCCCGCGGCGGCGCCCGGCGGGAGCGGCGGGCACCGGCTGCGGATCGAGGCGGACGGGGTGGTGCTGGCCGACGTGGACCGCAGGGTGGAGGACGTCTCGGTGGCGGCCGCGGACGGCGGCCTGGCGGAGGTGGCGGTCCGGGTGGACGGGAGCGTGGTGCGGGTGCGGGCCGGGGTGGTCACGGTGTCGGGGGCGGACTTCCGCTACCGCGCCGACGCCGCCGTCGCCGGGCCGGTCCGCAGACGGACCTGGACCCTGCGGCCGGCGGCGTGGGGGCTCATCCTGCCGCGGTGATCTCCGCGGCCGGGCCGGCCTGCGCCGAGTCGGTGTGCGCTGATCCGGTCTGTGCTGATCCGGTCTGTGCCGAGTCGGTCTGTGCCGAGTCGGTCTGCGCCGCCGCTGCGCCCTCGCGCCGTACGAACGGGCGGGAGGCGACGGTGACGGCGACGGAGGCCGCGGCCAGGGCGGTGATCGCGAGCGCCGGCCCGGCGAACTGGGCGGCGGCGCCCGCGAGCGCGGCGCCGAGGCCCTGCCAGGTCATCCGGCCGGCCGACTCCACGCCCTGGACCTGGCCGCGGACCGGGTCGGGAGTGAGCGCGAGCAGCTGCTCCTGCAGGGGCAGCGTCGCCGCGAAGCCGGCCCCCGCGGCGAACACCGCGACCGCGGCGAGCGGCAGCGGCGGATGGAAGGCGAAGAGCAGGTACGGCGCGGCCAGCAGCAGCCGCAGGGCGAAGGCGGCCCGGCGCCGGCCGTCGGCGGTGAGCAGCCGCCCGACGGCGAGGTCGCCGAGGAGCAGCCCGGCGGACGCGGCGGCGAGGAGGGTCCCGGCGTGGCCGGGGGCGTAGGGGATGAACAGGGCCTCGCAGCCGACGATCAGCCCGTTGGGTACCCACAGGTTCAGCAGCAGCGCCCGCCGGCCGGGGCGGGCGAGGAGCTCGGCGTTGGCGGACAGGGTGGTGCGCAGCCCGGGGCGGCGGGCCGGCCGGATCGAGCGCTCGCGCACGGTCGCCGCCACGACGGCGAGCCCGAGCCCGGTCAGGGCCGCGGCGAGGGCGAAGACCCGGTGGGGGCCGAGGCGGGCCAGCAGCAGGGCGCCGGCGGCGTAGCCGAGGACGGACATGCCGCCGGCGGTGATGTTCATCAGGGAGCGGGCGAGGGCGTACGAGGACTGAGGCAGGACCTCGGAGAGCAGGCCCATCCGGGTCCCGGTGCCCAGTGACTGGAAGAAGCCGGCCACCAGGAGCAGGCCGAACCGGGCAGCCAGGGGCAGCCCCGGCACGGCCTGGGCGGCAGCGCCGGCGAGGGCGATGCACTGGAGCAGGACCAGGGTCCGGCGCGGCCGGCTGCCGTCGGCCACGGACATCAGGGTGAGCGCGCCGAGCACGGTGGCGAAGGTGGCCCCGTACATGCTGACGGCGGTCAGGAACGGGGAGTGGAGCTGCCGGTCGACGAGCGTGCCGAGCGCGAAGCCGGACAGGGTGCTCGCGGCCACGGTCAGGGTGAGGCTCGCGTACAGGCCGGCGAACTCGCGGTTGCGGAGCAGGGCGCGATAGCCGGCGGGGGCTGGTGAGGGGGTGTCAGAAGGCATGAAAAAAGCCTCCGAACGCTCCCGCTGGGGGCGCCGAAGGCAGCGGACGCAGGTTAGCAGTCGGCCGGGGCCCCGGGGAACCCGGTTTTGGGCGGGGCTTGTTGGGCTCGCGGGGCTCGCGGGGCTCGCGCCCGTCAGGGCAGGTCGAGGGTGGCGCGGTGGGTGCGCCAGCGGTCCATCAGGCCCAGCAGCTCCTGCTGCGGGAACTCGAAGAACGCCGCGGTCTCGGCGATGCGCGCCCCCGCCGGGGTGTCGGCGCCGAGGCCCGCCACGCCCTCGCGCAGGGGGAGGCCACCTGGCCGTGGCCTTCGGCGGGTCGGCACTGATCCTGCTGCTGGCCGCCCTGGACCTCTCGCCCTTCGCCCACCTGCCCAAGCTCCCCGGCTCCGGTGTCGCCTCCGGCGCCCTGTGGACCCCGCTCGCGGCCCTCGGGATCAGAACTCGACGAGGAGTTCCCGCAGGCCGCGGATGACGTAGCCCTCCTGCCACTGCGGCTCGCGTACGAGCTTCAGCGGCGGGACCCCGTCCGCCAGGAGCGCCCCGAACGAGGCCGTCAGCTCCCGCCGGGCCAGCGGAGCGCCCAGGCAGTAGTGGATCCCGGCGCCGAAGCTCAGGTGGGGGTTGTCCACCCGGTCGAGGTCCAGGGCGTCGGGGTTCTCAAAGCGGGCCGGGTCGCGGTTCGCGGACCCGAAGAGCAGGGCGACCTCGGCCCCGCGGGGGACGGTGGTGTCCCCGATCCGGACGTCGTCGAGCACCCAGCGCTCGAACATCTGCAGCGGTGTGTCGTAGCGCATCAGTTCGTCCACAGCTGTGGACAACTTTTCGGGACGGAGCGCGGCGAGCTGCTCGGGATTGCGGAACAGCGACCACCACCCGTTGACGGTGGTGTTCACCGTCGCCTCGTGCCCGGCGTTCAGCAGCAGCACACAGGTGGAGATCATCTCCTGTTCGCTGAGCCGCCCCGCGTCGTCATCGTGGGCGGCGATCAGGGCGGAGATCAAATCCTCGCCCGGCTCCTTGCGGCGCTCCGCGATCAGCTCCCGCAGGTACGCGCTGAACTCCACGCTCGCCCGCACGGCCCGCCGCGCGGTCTCCTCGTCCGGGTTCAGCTCGAACATCCCGCAGATGTCCGCCGACCAGGGCCGCAGCAGCCCCCGGTCCGACTCCGGCACCCCCAGCAGCTCCGCGATCACCGCCACGGGCAGCGGCTCGGCGACGACCGTGAGCAGATCGCCCCCGCCCTCGGCCAGCAGCCGGCCCACCAGCTCCCCGGCCAGCCGCTCCACCGCGGGCGCCAGCCGCTCCACGGTCCGCGGCGTGAACGCCTTCGACACCAGCCGCCGGACCCGGCCGTGCGCCGGATCCTCCAGGTCCAGCAGGCCGTTGTCGTTGAGCACGTGGAACGGCTCGTGCTCCGGCGGCGGCGCCTGCCGCCCGAACTCCTCGTGCGAGAACCGGTGCAGGTACGTCCGCCCCAGCCGCCGGTCGCGCAACAGCGCGCTCACATCGGCATGGTGGGGCACCAGCCACTGCCCGGTGGCCTCCCACCAGATGGCCCGGCCCTGCTCCCGCAGCTCCCGGTAGGCGGGGTACGGATCGGCGACGAATGCGGCGTCCCACGGATCAAAGCCCATGCCCGCAGCCTAGGCCGTCCGTGCCCCGTCCTGCCGGTCAACCGGGTCGTCAACCGGAGCGTCAACGGGGGTGTCAACCGGGTCATCGGCCGGGCGGGTGCGGAGCCGCCCGGCGGCCCGGAGCCGGTCGAGCCGCCGCTGCTCCCTGGCGGCCCAGCGCCGGACCCGGTCGGGCTCCAGGGGGCTGCCGTGCCCGACGTGGAGCCGGGTGGGGCCCAGGTCGAGCATCCTCTGCAGGCTGGCCAGGTTGCCCAAGGGGTCGTCGTGGAAGGGAGGGTTGGCCGGCCTGCCCGGGATGAGGCCCATGAAGGAATTGGCGATCAGGTCGCCCGCGACGAGGTCGCCCTGCTCGGTGAGGACGGAGACGGACCCCGCGGTGTGCCCGGGCGTGGGCATGATCCGCCCCGCGATCCCGAAGTCGGCCAGGTCGGTCTCGCCCCGTAGGAGCACCCCGGGTTCGAGCGGCTCGGCACGGACGTGCAGCTTCGCGTTCCGCGCCATGAGCCGGCCCATCGGGCCGGTGGGCAGGTACGGTTCGCGCACCCGGCCGGTGCGGTAGGGCCCGAGATCGGCGATGTGGCCGGCGACCGGGGCCCCGGTCAAGCGGGCGAGTTCGGCCGCGGAGCCGAAGTGGTCGATGTGGCCGTGGGTGAGGACGATCAGCGATACGTCGGTCGGGTCCACCCCGTGCGCGGCGATCGCGTCGTGGATCCTGCGGCCGCTGCCGGGTGTGCCGGCGTCGACGACCACGGGTCGGCGACCCAGCAGCAGGTAGGCGTTGATGCCGTGCCGGCCCAGGACCGGGAGCGGGATGATGCGGGTGCGGGACACGGGGTGTTCTCCCTGGTGTGGTCAGCGGAAACGGCGCCGGTACTCGGCAGGGGTGGTCCCCAGGCGGCGCCGGAAGGAGCGGTGCAGGCTCTCGACGGAGCCGAGGCCGCTGCGGGCGGCGACCTCCGCAAGGCCGTGGCCGCTGTCCTGCAGCAGCCTGCGGGCGGCCTCGAGCCGTACCGCCTCGACGTAGGCGGCCGGCGTGGTGGCGGTGCGGCGGCGGAACAGCCGCGAGAAGTGACGCACGCTGAGGTGCAGCCGTGCGGCCAGGGCCTCGGCGGACAGGTCCTCGGTGAGGTGCTCACCGATCCACACGCGCAGCTCGTCGATCCGCGCGTCGTCGTCGGGGGCGTCCGGCAGCGCGAGCGGAACACTGAACTGGCTCTGCCCGCCGGAGCGTTTGACGTACATGACCATCATCCGGGCGGTCGCCAGGGCGAGTTCGCGGCCGTAGTCCTCGGCGACCATCGCCAGGGCCATGTCCATCCCCGAGGTGATGCCGGCGCAGGTCCACAGGCGGCCCGCCCTGATGAAGATGGGGTCCGGATCGACGGTGACGCGGGGATGGTCGGCGGCCAGCCGCCCGGCCGTGAGCCAGTGGGTCGTGGCCGACAGCCCGTCCAGCAATCCCGCGGCGGCCAGCAGGTGCGCGCCCGCGCAGACCGAGCCCACCCGGCCGGCCCGGGGCGCCGCCTCGCGCAGCCAGTCGATGACCACGTCGTCGAGCACCGGCTCGACACCGCTCTCGCCCACCTCGACCGCACCCGACACCAGCAGGGTGTCCGGACTTCCGTCCACCTCCTCCAAGGCCAGGTCGGCCATCAGCCGCAGGCCGCTGGAGGTGACCACCGGGGCTCCGCCGGCCGTCGCGATCCGGACCGTGTAGCCGGGGCGGCCGGGGCCGGCGACCCGTGTGGCGACCGAGAACACCTCGGCCGGGCCGGTGACATCGAGCAGCTCGGCCCCCGGGAAGGCGGCGATGACGATCCTGTGCGGTGGGAGCATGCCTCGATCATTTCGCCCCGCCACGATGGCCGCAATGACCAGGTTCTGTCAGATCCGGCCATGCCGCTAAGGGCGCCGGACACCTCCTTACGCGGGCGTGACCAGCCGGGTCTCGTACGCGAACACCGCCGCCTGCGTCCGGTCGCGCAGCCCCAGCTTCACCAGGATCCGGCTCACATGCGTCTTGATCGTGGACTCCGCGACCACGAGCCGGTCGGCTATCTCCGCATTGGACAGGCCCTGCGCGATCAGCACCAGCACCTCCGTCTCCCGCTCCGTCAGCTCCTCCACCGCCGCCGAGCCCGCGAGCTTCGGCGCCGCCGAGAGCTTGGAGAACTCCAGGATGAGCCGCTTGGTGACGGTCGGGGCCAGCAGCGCCTCCCCGGAGGCCACCACCCGCACCCCGTCCGCCAGTTGCCGGGCCGAGGCGTCCTTGAGCAGGAACCCCGAGGCCCCGGCCCGCAACGCCTGGTACACGTACTCGTCGAGGTCAAAGGTCGTCAGGACCAGCACCTTCGCGTCCGAGTGCGCGGCGACGATCTCCCGCGTGGCCTCCAGCCCGTTCATCACCGGCATCCGGATGTCCATCAGCACCACGTCGGGCCGCAGCGCCGCCACCCGCTCGACGGCCTCCCGGCCGTCCACGGCCTCGCCGACCACCTCGATGCCCTCCATCGCGTTCAGCAGGACGGAGAAGCCCTCACGGACCATCATCTGGTCGTCGACGATGAGCACCCTGATCGTCATGCCGGGGCCTGCACCGTCTCCCCGGCCGGCTCCTGCCGCCCGCGCACCGGTATGAACACCGCCACCTCGTACCCTCCCGCGGCCGTCTGCCCGGCCGTCATCTCACCCTCCAGCATGGCCACCCGCTCCCGCATCCCCGTGATCCCGTGCCCCGCGCCCGGCGAGGGCGGCACATCCCCGGTCGCCGCCCCGTTGACCACCCGTATCCCCAGGCCGCCCAGCACGTACGACACCTCGACCTCGGCCGGCGCCCCCGGCGCATGGCGGAGCGTGTTGCTCAGCGCCTCCTGGATGATCCGGTACGCCGACAGCTCCACGCCCTGCGGAAGCTCCCGCACCGCTCCGGTCACCGTCTTGTCCACGCTCAGCCCGGCCTCGCGCACATTGGCCAGCAGCCCGTCCAGCGAGGCCAGTGTCGGCTGCGGCGCCTCCGGCGCCTCGTAGTCCGCGGAGCGCACCACACCGAGCACCCGGCGCAGCTCGGTCAGTGCCGCCACCGCGTTCTCCCGGATGGTGGCGAACGCCGCCTCCAGCTCCGCCGGCGGGTTCTTCACCCGGTACGGCGCGGCCTCCGCCTGGATCGCCACCACCGACATGTGGTGCGCGACCACGTCGTGAAGCTCCCGGGCGATCGTCGTGCGCTCCTCCAGCAGGGTGCGGCGCTCCCGCTCGACGGCCGTCACCTCGGCCTGTGCGCTGACCTCCTTCTCGGCCTGCCGGCGCGTGTTGCGGACCGTCACGGCCAGGAAGACCACCGCCAGTATGAACGCCAGCGGCGAGACGCCCGCCAGATCGCCCCGCCCGGCGACGGCCGGTATCAGGAGCCCGAACGCCACCGTGATCAGCCACATCCAGCCGGCCGCCCGGGGCTTGGTCCGCATCGCCACGATGCTCACCGTGACCAGGTACGAGGCGATGGCACCCGGCGACCACGGCCACGCCGGCTCACTCGGCGCCGCCAGCCCCAGCAGGCCGGCGGCCACCAGGGCCACCCAGAAGGCCCCCACCGGCCGGACCAGCGTCATCAGCACCGGGGTGGCCGCGATCAGCCCGAGCACCAGCGCCCCCAGCGGCCACCCGATCTCGCTGGAGGTCGCCGCCAGCAGCAGCACGAACAGCGCCGCCCCGACGGCCGCGGCATGCGGCAGGTAGGCCGCCCGCGCCCGCATCCGCTCCGGCAGCCGCCGCGTCAGCCGACCGTCCGTGCGCATCGGCGGCAGCGGCCGGTACGCGAAGGCATCCGTGATCAGCTCGCGGCGCAGGCTCTCCAGCAGGCCCGATGCCAGCCGGATCTCGGGTGTCCGGGGGGCCGCCCCGGAAGTCGTCTCGGTCATGTTCCACACGGTAGGTCCGCCGCCGCCTCGTCCGCGTCGCCGCCGAAGGGGATTTCCCGGCCTCCCTCTCAGGTACTACCTGCGGCCCTCAGTACCCCGTCGGACGGACCAGACCCGTCTCGTAGGCGAACACCGCCGCCTGCGTCCGGTCGCGCAGGCCCAGCTTCACCAGGATCCGGCCCACGTGCGTCTTCACCGTCTGCTCGGCCACGATCAGCCGCGCGGCGATCTCCGCGTTCGACAGGCCCTGCGCGATCAGCGCCAGCACCTCCGTCTCCCGCTCGGTCAGATCGGCGATCCGCGCCTTCGACGGCGCCCGCGGCGCCCCCAGCCGGGAGAACTCGGTGATCAGCCGCTTGGTGATGTTCGGCGAGAGCAGCGCCTCGCCGGCCGCCACCACCCGCACCGCCTCCGCGAGCTGGTCGGCCGAGGCGTCCTTGAGCAGGAACCCCGAAGCCCCGGCGCGCAGCGCCTCGTACACGTACTCGTCGAGGTCGAAGGTGGTCAGCACCAGCACCTTCACCGTGCAGTCCGGGACGGCGGTGATGACGGAGGTGGCCTCGATGCCGCCCATCCCGGGCATCCGGATGTCCATCAGGACCACGTCCGGGCCGAGTTCGGCGGCCTTCGCCACCGCCTCCGCGCCGTCCACGGCCTGGCCGACGACCTCGATGTCGGGCTGGGCGTTGAGGAGGACGGTGAATCCCTGCCGGACCATCATCTGGTCGTCGGCGATCATCACCCTGATCGGTGCGGCGGGAGCGCTCATGCGTCCGGTTCAGCCCTTCTTCGTCTCGGGATCCATGGGGAGCACGGCGCTCACCTCGTACCCGCCGCCCGGGCGCGGGCCGGCGGCGAGCTCGCCCCCCAGCATGCCCGCCCGCTCCCGCATCCCCAGCAGCCCGTGCCCCGCACCCTGCGAGGGCGGGGCCGGGCGGCTCGGTGCGCTGTTGGCGATGCACAGGTGCAGTTCGCGCGGCCCGTACGCGATGCCCACCTCCACGCGCGAACCGGGCGCATGGCGCAGACAGTTGCTCAGCGCCTCCTGCACGATCCGGTACGCGGTCAGCTCGACGCCCGGCGCGAGCGGCCGCCGTACCCCGGCGACCTCGGTGGTGACGTCCAGACCGGCGCTGCGCACGTTGTCGACGAGCCCTTCCAACTCGGCCAGGGAGGGCTGCGGATGGTGCGGGTTCGCCGGGTCGTCGGGATGCTCCGAGCGCAGCACGCCCAGCACCCGCCGCAGCTCGGTCAGGGCCTCCAGCGCGTTCTCCCGGATCCCCGCCAGGTTCTCCTTGAGCTCCTCGGAGGGGTTCTCCACCAGGTGCGGGGCGACCTGCGCCTGGATGGAGATCACCGACATGTGGTGGGCGACGACGTCGTGCAGTTCGCGGGCGATCCGGCTGCGCTCCTCCAGCAGGGTGCGCCGACTGCGCTCCTCCTCGGTGAGCGTCTCCTGCTCGACGAGCTTGGTGCGGGCCAGCCGGGTCGCGCGCAGCGCGTACCCGAGCACGCCGATGAAGCCGAACAGGACCAGGTCGGCGAGGGCCACGCTCTGCGCGCCCGGCGGCTTGAACAGCAACTCGGCCAGGCCGGTGAACGCGACGGACAGGCCGACGACGACGGCGGTCACCCGCGGCGGCACCCGCAGGGCGACCAGCATCAGCACGAGTCCGAACCCGATCATCCCGCCGGGCGTCCACGGCCAGCTCTGGCCGGGCCCCACGTGGTCGTGGGTCCGCACGGCCACCAGGGTGCCGGCCAGCAGCGCCAGCCACCAGGCGGCGATCGGCCGGAACATGGCCAGGACGATGGACGCGCCCGTCGCCAGCGCCGCCAGCAGCGGATAGCCGCCGGTGACGCCGTAGTGGTCGGACAGCTGCTCGGTGGTCAGGAAGGTGAAGAACAGTGCCAGGTAGCCGACGACCGCGTGCGGCAGCCAGGCCAGCCAGCGCGGCCGGGACAGCCGGGGGAGCGGGTTCCACTCCAGGGTGAACAGGTCGGCTGCCAGACCCCGCAGGACGGCACGCCCTCCGGAGCCCGCGGGGTGGGCCGGGGCGCTGCTCAGCTCGGTCATGCCGCCCAGCCTAGGCATGGGTGATCACCTCTTCCGGAGCCACCCGTGGACGACCGGGGTCGACGAGGCCCGCGGACGACGGGGCTGAACCGGCGGAACCGGCGGGACCGGCAGAACCGACGGAGCCGATGGAGCCGATGGAGCCGACGGAGCCCGCGACTGTGCGCGAGGGGGTGGACCGCCGACGCCGAACACCCTGCTCGTACGCACGGAACGCAGACCAGCAGACGGCCAGCGCGGCCGCGAAGACCGGCAGCCACAGCAGTCGGGCGGCTATCCACTGGGGGGAGTCCGGCACGGTGTGCAGCCCCGGCAGGTCGGCGGGGGCCAGCAGCCCGAGAGCGGTGACGGCCATCATGGCGGTCTGGTGCCACAGGAACACCGTCATCGCGGACAGGTTGAGCAGGGCCACCGCGGCCCAGACCCCGGGCCGGCGCATGGCCCGCGCCACCGGCTCGCGCAGCAGCAGCGCCAGCCCGCACTGGGCCAGGCCGAAGGCGGCCGCGGCCAGCGTCGGCGGGTTCAGGTTCGATATCGAGGCGCCGGGGACGCCGACCATGGACGCCGGATAGCCGCCCCACAGCACGAGCGCCGCGGTGGCGGCCGCACCCCCGCCCAGCAGCAGGGCGGCCGGAGTGCGCCGGGCGAACGCCCCTCGGGACCAGGCGGCCCCGAGGGTGTAGGGGACGAGCCAGCCTGCGGCCACGTTGACCCAGCCGATCCACGCCGGGCCCTCCAGCCCGAACCGCCACAGGTCCACGGCCGCCACCACGCCCAGCGGCCACAGCGGGCTCATCCGGGCCACGAGCGGCGTCGCGGCGGTCAGCGCGGCGAAGACGAGGAGGAACCACAGCGGGGACAGCACGAGCCGCACCAGCGCGTGCAGCGTGTCCAGTTCGGCCCCGCCGAGCAGCATCCCGACCGCGGTGACAGCCCACAGCGCGAGCACCGCCGCGACCGGCCGGAACAGCCGGGCGAGCCGCCGGCCGACCCACACCCCGTACGACACCCCGCGCTCCCGCGCCGCGGCGTACGACCGGGCGCCGACCTGCCCGCCGACCAGGAAGAAGACGGACAGCGTCTGGAACACCCAGGACACCGGCGCCAGCCACGGCATGTGCGACAGCGGGCTGGTGGTGCTCAGGCCGCCGTCGGCGGTGGTCATGGCCGTGACGAGCCAGTGCCCCAGCACCACCCCGAGGATGGCGAAGGCCCGCAGCGCATCCACCGCCCGGTCCCGGCCGGCCGGGGTGGCGGCCTCCACCCGCCCGGCAACGGCGGACCAGCGGGCACGGAGCTTACGCATGGGGAACCTCCGGAGCGGTGGCGGACGCAGGAGCAGGAGTAGGAGCAGGAGCGGGGGCGGGCACAGTCGCGGGGGCAGGGGCCGGGGCGGGGCTGTCGGCACCGAGGACGATGCGGGCCAGGCTCTCCAGGGACTCCGTCCCGGGCTTGAGGTAGTCGCTGTGGCCGCCCGGCCCTGCCTTGAAGGGCCGGGCGCCGAAGGCAGGGGAGACCGGGTCGGTGCCGAAGCCGATCCCGCCGAGCCGGACGTGCGGTACACCGGCGATCCAGTCGCCGGCGCCGCGCCCGGCCCAGACCTGGGCACCGGTCGGCATCTCGGCGGCCGAGGCGGCGCCCGTACCCGGGCTGCCGAACAGGGCGATGTCGCCGACCTTCGGGCCGGTCCCGGTGCGGGCGCAGACCACCGAGCCGTAGGAATGGCACAGGAGTGACATGCGGGCGTCGGGCACGGTGGTCTGTGCCAAACGCCGCAGGAATGGCGCCAGTTCGGCTGCTGCCTCGGCCGCCCGGTCGGAGGTCAGCACCGTCGGGCTGACCGTCCCGGGCGTCTCGTACCCGAGCCAGGCGACCACCGCGGAGCGGGGGTGCGCGGCCTTCAGGCGCTGGTGCAGCGCCAGCGCCCCGGATCGAAACCGCTGGTAGGTGTCCAGGGAGGTATCGGAGCCGGGCACCAGGACCGCAATCCGGTCGGCGGTCTCCAGGTCGCCGAAGACCTCCACCGCCCGCCCCTTGCCGCGGCCGTCGAAGGCGAGGAACTGCGCGGTCCCGTCTGCCTCCATCGCCCGCAGCTTCCCGGCGCGGCCGGTCCGCCCGGCCTGCTGCGCCATGCGCGCCGCCTCGGCGAGGTTGGCACGGTTGGCCGCGTATCGAGCCTGGGGCGCGGCCTGTTCCTCGAACGCCACCGGTATCGGCGCGGGCACGTCGGGCGATGCGGCGGCGGACACGGGAAGCGCGACGGCCGCGGCGACGAGGCCGGCCAGCAGGGTGCGGCGCAGACGGCCGAGCGGACGGCGCACGTCGTCGCCACATCCTTCGGGGCGTCCTGCGGGGTGTCCGTCGAGGCGGGTCATGGCGGTCCCTGCTCCTTCGCTCGATCCAGCGGGTGCTGTGGGGGTGCGGGTGGTGCGCTCGAAGCGCGTTGTCCGATACCGAAGTTATGAATCGGCACCCGTGGTCGGCGTCCCGCTGCAGAGCGGCCTTCCTGAATAGCTCTCAGGTATGACAGGGGAAACCTGCGAGCTACGGGACCGCCTCCCCGAGGCGGACCGGATCATCCCGGGGAGGGGTCCACGAAGGGGTCCGGAGGGCGCCTGCGAAGGAGTCCCGGTCTCGCCCCCAACGCGCCGCCGATACCCGTGGACAGATAGTCGTCGCGAAGATAATCTGTACGCAGAACTTCTTCGAGACGCCGATCCCTGCGGAGGCATTCCATGTGGACGTACGAGCACAGCATCGAGACCGACGCCGCGCCTGAAGCCGTCTGGGCACTGTGGGCCGATGTCGAGAACTGGGGCACCTGGAACGCCGACATCGAGCACATCGAGCTCGACGGACCCTTCGAGACCGGCACCGCCATCGTCATGACCCCCGCCGGCCAGGACCCGGTGCACCTGCGCATCGCCGAGGCGAAGCCGGGCGAACTGTTCGTGGACGAGGCCCGCTTCGACGGCCTGCTCCTGCGCACCGTCCACCGCATCGACCGGGGCCGGGACCTGCGTACCCGCGTCGTGTACCGGATGGAGATCACCGGTGACGGCGCCGACGCGCTCGGCCCCGAGATCGGCCCGGCCGTCACCGCCGACTGGCCCGAGACCATGGCCGCCCTCGTCACCCGGGCGGCCGGCTGATGGCCCTCACGCCCGCCGAGAGCCCCGGCTTCCTGCTCTGGCACGCCACCCTGCGCTGGCAGCGGGGCATCGCCGCCGCGCTCGCCCCGCTCGACCTCACCCACGTGCAGTTCGTCCTGCTGGCCTGCACGTGGTGGCTCAACGAGCAGGGCGAGCAGCCCAACCAGCTCGCCGTCGCCCGCCAGGCGGGCACCGACGTCAAGATGGCCTCGCAGGTCCTGCGCACCCTTGAGGCCAAGGGCCTGATCCGGCGCGAGGTCGACCCCGCCGACACCCGCGCCAAGCGGCTCCGGGTCACCGACGCCGGCGCCCGGCTGGCGCCGCGCGCGGTCGCCGCCGTCGAGGAGGCCGACGCCCGCTTCTTCGAGCCGGTCCCGGTGGCCGAGGCGATCGCCCTGCTCGGACGGCTGGCGGGGCGGCCCGAGTCCTGAAGGGCACGGGCCCGCTCCCGACCGCAGGCCGCCGACTGCCGACGGCCGCTACGTTGGGCCGATGATCAACGACAACTGGCGCAACGACCGCATAGGCAGCGCGCACCGGGGCGAGAACCCCACGGTGCTGCGCCGCCTCGACCAGGGCTTCGCCGTGATCGGGGACCGGCAGTTCCTCCCCGGGTACGCCGTGCTGCTCACCGACGACCCGTCCGTGACCCGGCTCTCCGACCTGCCCCGGGCGCGCAGGGCCGCGTACCTCGGCGACATGGAGCGGCTCGCCGAGGCCGTGGAACGGGCCTGCCGCCGGCTCGACCCGGCCTTCCGCCGGGTGAACATCGAGATCCTGGGCAACACCGACCCGTACCTGCACGCCCACATCTGGCCGCGCTACGACTGGGAGCCCGCCGACCTGGTCCGGCTGCCCGTCTGGTTGTACGAGGAGGAGTACTGGCGGGGGAGCCAGTACGAGCTCGGCCCCCGGCACGACGGCCTGCGGACGGCCATCGGGGAGGAGCTGGACCGACTGGGCGGCGGGACCGAGGCTTGACCCTGACGCGCGCCGGTCACGGGGTCGTCGCCACCCGGATCCCGAAGCCGATCAGGACGACCCCGGTCACCCGGTCCAGGGCCCGGCGCACGCGCGGCCGGGAGAAGAACCGCCGGGCGCGCGAGAGCACGTACACGTACGCGGCCAGCCAGACCACGGTCAGGACGACGTGGACGAGCACCAGCAACGCCATGCCCAACGCCGGGCGCAGGCCGGACGGGGCGAGTGCGGGCAGCAGGCCGGTGTAGAACACGGCGATCTTCGGGTTGAGGGCGTTGCTGACGAGCCCCGTGCGCCAGGCACTGCTGCGGTCGCGACGGTCGCCGCGCTCCTCGCCGCGTGCCGAGCCGTTCCCGTCTCCCGGCTGCGGCTCGGCCCCCGGGCGGCGCAGCGCCTGCACGCCGAGGAAGCACAGGTACGCGGCGCCCGCGAGCTTCACCACGAGGTAGACCTCGGCCGACGCGGCGAGCAGGGCCGCCAGACCGGCGACCGTGAGCACGCCCCACAGCAGCAGTCCCGCCGTGATCCCGGCGACGGTGCGCAGCCCGTCGGCCCGCCCGCGGGCGACGGCGCGCCTGGTCACGACCGCCATGTCGGGCCCGGGGACGAGGGTCAGCAGGGCCAGGACACCGGTCGCGGTGGCGAGTTGGGTGAGCACGCGGCTCAGTCTGCCACCAGGGGCTCGGCCAGCGGCTCGACATAGCCCGCACGCCAGCGGGGCGCCGGGTCCTGGCCGGGGCTGGTCCAGTACTCGCGGGCCCCGACGATCTCGCCGTCCTTGACGGTCCAGAGGGAGACGGCCCGGTAGACGACGTGGTCCTGGGGTATCTCCACCTCGGTGACGACGAGGTCCCCGTCGGCGAGGATCCGCAGCACCTCCACGGATCTCTCGTCGGCATAGGCGTCATCGCTGTTCACGGCGATGAAGTTGGCCCGGCCGACGATGCGCTCGCCGCTGACCGGCCATTCGATGACGGCGTCCTCGGCGATGAGGCGGGACACGCCGTGCCAGTCGCGTGCGTCGATTCGCTCCCACAGTTGTGCCACTACCTTCAACGGCTCCATGAGCGGCAGTCTGCGGTGGGCCCTTCTCGCGTAACAAGCTTTGCTTGCAGGCTTATTGACTTCGACACAAACTCAGGCTCCGCGGTCGAGCAGACGGGTGAGCGCCCGCCCCGCGATGGTCCGGCGGCGCGTCTCCGGCGGCGGCGAACCTTAGTCGGACGCCGCCTCCGGCAGCAGCGCGTCCAGCGCCGCGGCCAGCCGGTCCAGGGTGCGGACCGTTTCCTCGAAGGCCTCGTCGCCGAGTTGGGCCGCCAGGGCCGTGGCCAGGGCCGCGTGGGACGGGCCGATGCGGGCGATCGCGGCGCGGCCCGCCTCCGTCGGGCGCAGGAGCTTCGCGCGCCGGTGCGCCGGGTTCGGTACGTACTCCGCGAGGCCTTGCGCCGCCAGCAGGTCGGCGATGCGCTGGACGCTCTGCCGGGTGATGCCCATGGCCCGGGCGATCCCGGCCACCGGCAGCGGCTCCTGCAGGACCGCGCCCAGCACCTGCCAGCGGGCCGCGGTCAGGCCGGCCGGGCGGGCCAGCTCCTCCGAGAGGGCCAGGAACCGCCCGTTCAGGCCGAAGACGCCGAGCGCGGTCCGGCTCAGCAGGTCCTGGCGCGCCCGGGTCGTGGAGGGCCGGGCGGGCGGCGGTCCAGCCGGCTGCACGCGCTCCGCGTCAGGCATCGCCGCGCTCCGCTGCCGCCATCAGCACCGGGAACGCGCTCGCGTCCGAGTCGTGGAACAGCCGGTACCAGGCGTCGAGCACCTCCGGCCCGTACACCTCCAGCCGGGCGAAGACCTCGCGCGCGAAGGCCACCGGTTCCGTGGGCCCGGCCGTGATCAGGTCGCCGTCCGTCACCGCGTCGGCTTCCACGTACCGCCCGGCGCCCGCGTAGCCCGGCTGTTGCGCCAGGTACGCCGCGGCCGCGCTGGTGTGGGCGCGGCTGTCCAGCAGGCCCTGCCGGGCCAGGCCCGCCGTGGCGCCGCAGATCGCCGCGACCGGGACCCCGGCCGCCAGGAACTCCCGGGCCTTCGCGGCGAACGGGGCCAGCTCGTCGCCGGTGTCCCACAGCGAAGCGCCCGTGAGGATCAGCAGCGAGGAGTCCTCGGGCGAGAGGTCCGCGAGGGCCAGGTCGGGCCGGATGCGGACGCCGCCCATGGTGGTGACCGTGCCGTCCGCGGCGAAGCCGACCGTACGGACGCGGTGGCCGCGCTGGACCAGGTGGGCGGTGGCGTGGCCGGTCTCCCAGTCCGCGTACGTGTCGTAGACCGCCAGGTGGACCGGCCGCGGGGCGGTGTCCCGCTCGAAGTCGCTCATGTGGACCGCCTCCTCTTGAGACCGCATATGACAGCAGGCTGTCATTTTGGGAGGATGCTGTCAATGGAGCGGGCGTCAGGCCGCACCTGCCCCGGGTGCGGCGACAGAGTGCCGAGGGTGCGGCGCCGCCCCCATACAGTCCGCCGATATCCCTTCCCACCTGCGCACTTCTAGCGTGGCCGTATGACCCCTCATCTCCCCTTCGATGCGGACGGCGTCGCCGTCAAGGCCGCTGACCGCGCCCACGTCTTCCACTCCTGGTCCGCCCAGGCCCTGATCGACCCGCTCGCCGTCGCCGGGGCCGAGGGCTCGTACTTCTGGGACTACGACGGCAAGCGCTACCTCGACTTCTCCTCCCAGCTGGTCAACACCAACATCGGCCACCAGCACCCCAAGGTCGTGGCGGCGATCCAGGAGCAGGCCGCCCGCCTGTGCACCCTCGCCCCCGGCTTCGCCGTCGACGTCCGCTCCGAGGCCGCACGCCTCATCGCCCGGCGCACGCCCGGCGACCTGGACAAGATCTTCTTCACCAACGGCGGCGCCGAGGCCGTCGAGAACGCCGTCCGGATGGCCCGTCTGCACACGGGCCGCCAGAAGGTGCTGTCGACGTACCGCTCGTACCACGGCGCCACCGCCGCTGCGATCAACCTGACCGGCGACCCGCGCCGCTGGCCCTCCGACACCGGCGCCGCCGGGGTCGTGCACTTCTGGGGCCCGTTCCTCTACCGCTCCCCCTTCCACGCGGCCACCGAGGCCGAGGAGTGCGAGCGCGCCCTCGCCCACCTGGCCGACACCATCGCCTTCGAGGGCCCGGCCACCATCGCCGCGATCATCCTGGAGACGGTGCCCGGCACCGCCGGGATCATGGTGCCCCCGGCCGGCTACCTCGCCGGCGTGCGCGAGCTCTGCGACCGCTACGGCATCGTCTTCATCCTCGACGAGGTCATGGCCGGCTTCGGGCGCACCGGGAAGTGGTTCGCCGCCGAGCACTGGGACGTCACCCCCGACCTGATCACCTTCGCCAAGGGCGTCAACAGCGGCTACGTCCCGCTCGGCGGCGTCGCCATCTCCGGCGCCATCGCCGAGACCTTCGCCACCCGCCCCTACCCCGGCGGCCTGACGTACTCCGGCCACCCGCTGGCCTGCGCCGCCGCCGTCGCGACGCTCCACGCCATGGAGGAGGAGGGCATCGTCGAGCAGGCCGCCCACCTCGGGCAGAACGTGATCGGCCCGGCCCTCGCGGAGATCGCCGAACGGCACCCGTCGGTCGGCGAGGTGCGGGGCCTGGGCACCTTCTGGGCGCTGGAGCTCGTACGGGACAAGGAGACGCGTACGCCGCTCGTGCCGTACAACGCCGCGGGCGCCGACAACGCGCCGATGGCGGAGTTCGCCGCCGCCTGCAAGGCCTCCGGCCTGTGGCCGTTCGTCAACATGAACCGCACCCACGTCGTGCCCGCCTGCAACATCACCGAGGCCGAGGCGAAGGAGGGCCTGGCCCTGCTCGACGAGGCGCTGACGGTCGCCGACCGGCACACCACGTCGGCCTGACCGCCCGGTCCCGCCGGGACCTGCCCGGTGCGCGGCCGAAATCGGCCGCGCACCGATCGGTTTCAGCCGTGCTGCCTGGCCTAAGGTGTCCGAAGCTCACCTAAGGAGACGGACCCCTATGCCAGGCAGCACGGCTGTCACCCGCAACACACTTCGTCAGCAGATCGCGGACGCGCTGCGCGACGAGGTGCTCGCGGGACGCCTGCCACCGGGCACCGAGTTCACGGTCAAGCAGATCGCCGAGCAGTACGAGGTCTCCGCGACCCCCGTGCGCGAGGCACTGGTCGACCTCGCCGCGCAAGGGCTGCTGGAGTCGGTGCAGCACCGGGGCTTCCGCGTGCGCGTCTACACCCTGGACGACTTCCGGGGCATGATCGAGGCCCGTACGCTCATCGTCGACGGGATCTTCCGGCGGCTCGTGGAGCGCGGCACCGCGCCCGGATCGAGCGACCTGCTGGTGTCGGTGCGCCGTCGGGCCGAGGAGGCGTGTCGGGCTGCACAGAGCGGCTCGCTCGAAGTGCTGATCGGCTACGACCTGCGCTTCTGGAAGGAGCTGAGCGGGCTGGTCGGCAACACGTACATCACGGACTTCCTGCACCGCATCCGGGTGCAGTGCTGGGCCTTCACCGTGCCCTACCTGAAGGCGGCCGCGGACCTGCACACGGGGCTGTGGTCGGGGCACAACGAGCTGATCGACGCCGTGACGCGGGCGGACGCCGAGGAGGTGCGGCGCCTGGTGCACGCGTACAACCGGCACACGCTGGACTGGGCCGCGACCTTGAAGCCGGTCGCGGCGTGAGGGGCGGGAGCGTGGACCGCCACGCCGCCGCCATCGCCACCGCGGCCTGGGCCGCGACCGCCTCTGCCCCGCAGGCCTCGGCTCCCTCCGTCTCCGTCCCTGCCTCGCGGGCCGGGGGCACCGGCATCGGCCTGTCCGTCGTGATCCCCGTCCGTGGGGAGCGGGACCGCATCAGGGCGACGGTCGCCGCCGTCCGCGAGCACCTGGAGGGCCGCCCGGGCGGCTGGGAGCTGGTCCTCGTCGACGACGGTTCCGCCGAGTGTGCGGCCGACGCCGACGCCGACGCCGACGCCGACGCCGACGCCGGCGCCGAGTCCGGTGACGGGGCAGAGGCCGCGACCGCCGCGGATCCCCGGATCCGTACGGTCCGCCTCGACGGTCCCGCGGGCGAGGGCACCGCGCTGCGCGCCGGAGTACGGGCTTCCGCGGGCCGGAGGGTCCTGCTGACCGACGCCGGACTCGGCACGCCACTGGACGAGCTCGCCCGCCTGGAGCAGGCCCTCGACCAGGAGGAGCACGGTACGCAAGGCATCGCCGGCCGACCCGTCGCGGCGCTCGGGCGGAGCCGCAGCCGCCTCGGCCGCGCCGTCGGCATCCCCGGCATACCGGGCCTGCGCGCCGGCACCTTCGGCTTCGCCCTCTTCGACGGGGACGCGGCCCGCGCCGCCTTCGCCGCCTCGGCCCTCGACGGACCGGCCGTGGACGCCGAGGTCACGCGCCTGCTGCGGCGCGGCGGCGGGACCGTGGCCGAGGTGCCGGTACGCCGCGCAGCCGGACGGCCCGCGCCGGGCGCAGCCGCAGCCCGCCCCGCCCGCCCCGCTCGCCCTGCCGCAACCGGCGGCCGGCGCCGTGCGCTCGTAGAGCTGCTGCGCCTGAACGCCGGCGGCCTCGCCGTCGCCGCCGTCTTCCTCGCGCTCTCCTTCTACGTCTTCCACGGCCTGTGGGCGGACCTCGACGGCCGGTACCTCAACGACGCGCTCCAGGACCAGAACCAGTGGGAGTGGTTCGTCGGCGTCGCCACCGACAACATCACCCACCTGCGCAATCCGCTCTTCACCACCGCCCAGGGCATGCCCGACGGCGTGAACCTGATGGCCAACGCGACGATGCTCGGCCTGACCGTGCCGCTCATCCCGGTCACCCTCGCCTTCGGCGAGACCGTCACCTTCGCGCTGGTCCTCACCCTCGGCATGGCCGCCAGCGCCTGGACCTGGTACTGGATGATCCGGCGCCGGTTCGTCGAGAGCCGCTGGGCGGCCGCCGCGGGCGGGGCGCTCGCCGCGTTCGCGCCACCGATGGTCTCGCACGCCAACGGCCACCCGAACTTCGTCGTCCTGTTCATGATCCCGCTGATCGTCGACCGGGCCCTGCGGCTGTGCGAGGGGCGCAGCGTGGTCCGCGACGGGGTGCTGCTCGGGCTGTTCGCGACGTACCAGATCTTCCTCGGCGAGGAGCCGCTGCTCATCGCCGCGCTCGGCATGCTGGTCTTCTCCCTGGCCTGCCTGCTGGTGGACCGCCGGCGCGCCCTCGCCGCGGTGCGGCCGCTCGGGCTCGGCCTCGCGGTCGCCGCGGCCGTCTGCCTGCCGCTGGTGGCGGTCCCGCTGTACTGGCAGTTCTTCGGGCCGCAGAGCTACCACTCGGTCCTGCACGGCGACAACGCGGGCAACAGCCCGCGCGCGCTCGTCGAGTACGCCGCCCGCTCCCTGTTCGGCGACCCCGAGACGGCGGGCCGGCTCGCGCTGAACACCACCGAGCAGAACGCCTTCTACGGCTGGCCCCTGCTGGCGTTCGGTGCGGCCGTTTGCGTGTGGCTGTGGCGGCGCCCGGCCGTGCGCGCGCTGGCGCTCACCGGCGCCGCGGCGCTGCTGCTGTCCCTGGGGGCGCGGGTGCCGGTGCCGCACACCGGGGTCGTGCTGCCCGGCCCCTGGTGGGTGCTGGGGAAGCTGCCGCTGTTCGAGTCGGTGATCGAGGGGCGCGTGGCGATGGTGTGCGCCCCCGTCCTGGGCGTGCTGCTGGCCCTGGCGCTGGACCGGATCGTCCGGGTGCGGGCGCGCGAGCTGCGCACGCTCGGGCTGCTGGCGGCGGCCGCGGCGCTGGTCCCGGTGCTGCCGCTGCCGCTGAACGTGCGGGAGCGGGCGCCGGTGCCGGCCTTCGTCGCCTCCGGGGCCTGGAAGGGCTACGTCAACGAGGGCGAGGCACTCGTTCCGGTACCGCTGCCCGACCCCGGGCAGGCCGATGCGCTGCACTGGCAGGTCGAGGCGGACTTCGGCTTCCGGCTGGCCGGAGGCTACTTCAACGGGCCGTGGGGGCCCGAGCGGATCGGGATCTACGGGGCCGCCCCGCGCCACCTGTCGAACCTGCTGCGGGACGTCCGCTACGGGCAGGAGCCGCCGGAGATCACCCCGCAGTGGCGGGAGCAGGCCCGGCGGGACCTGGAGTACTGGAAGGCGGGTGCGCTGGTGCTGCCCGACCAGGACCGGGCGGACGTGCTGCGGCAGCTGGTGAGCGAGCTGGTGGGGCGGCAGCCGGAGCGGGTGCAGGACGTGTGGGTGTGGAAGGTGGGCACCCGGCCGTAGCCGTGCGCCGGCGGCGCTCCGGAGAGCAGGTTCTGCGCAGGCCTTCGCGGAGGGTGTCCGGCGCATTACGCTGGCGGGATCGGCGGCAACGACTGATCTCGACTGATCGGAGCCCGCGTGGCCTGTGACCTGTGGCTGGTCCCCCTTGTCGACGTGCTGTGCCACAGCCCCGACAACCCCTTCGCCGAAGAGATCGCCTCGTACGACAAGGCGCTGGGCGAGGCCGGACTGCCGTCCGTGCCGGTGTTCGCCTACATGCCGGGGCTGAGCGGGGACGTGGCCCCCGTCGCCGGCTTCGACTACGACGCCCTGCACTTCCTGCGGCGGGCGTACCTGCTGCAGATCTGCGGGCTGCCGGTGACGCCGGTGGACGAGCTGGGCGGCGACTACGAGCAGCTGCTCGAGATGTTCGAGTCGACGGCGCAGCAATCGCATCTGGTGTGGCACTACGACCATGCCGGGGCGTACGTGCCGGTGGACTTCGCGGTGCCGCTGGCGAACGAGGAGCTGTTGGCCGGGGGTGGGCCGCTGGGGTCGGCGCAGGGGCTGCTGCGGGAGCTGGTGGTGGTGGCGCCGGCGATCGGGATCGACCCGGGGAACCCGCCCGGGGCCCCGGCACCGCCGAGGAGGCCCACGGCGTTGGAGGAACCGGCCGGGCCGATCCCGTACGGTGAGGACGCCGGTCCCTTCGCGCGGGAGCGGCATGTGTGGCTCGGCCTGCATGCGGCCGCCACCCGAAGCCTCGGTCAAGGCTCCATGATCATCTTCAGCTGACGCCTCCTGGTCGTCCACCTGGCCCGGGCCGGGGGCCCGGCCGGGCCGGAGCCGAAGCCCGAGCGTGGTCGGGGGGCCGCTGCGCGGAGCCGTCTCCCCGCCCCGCCCTTTCTCCGTATCCCGGGCCTCCGCCCCGGACCCCGCTCGCCTCAAACGCCGGCGGGGCTCAAAGACCGGGGCTCCGCCCCGGGCCCCGCGCCTCAAACGCCGGCGGGCTGAAGGGTCGGGGCTCTGCCCCGGGCTCCGTGCCTCAATCGCCGGCGGGCTGAAGGGCGGGAGCTCTGCCCCGGGCCCCGTGGCTCAATCATCGGCGGGGCTGAAGGGTCGGGGCTCTGCCCCGGGCCCCGTGCCTCAATCGCCGGCGAGGCTGAAGGGCGGGGGCTTCGCCCTTACCCGGCGTCTCGAAGCCGGCGGGCTCAAAGCTCGGGGCCTCGCCCCGGACCCCGCGCCCCAAACGCCGGCGAGGCGGAATCGGCGCCACCCCGGCGCGGCCGGGCATCGGGCTATGCCCGCTGCCTCCCGGCTTCGCCGACGCGCGTGGCGGGGGTCCGGCAATGTCAGCCCCGCCGGCGTTTGAGGCGCGGGGTCCGGGGCGGAGCCCCAGCAACCCCGGGTCGGCCGGGTACCGGGCCCTGCCGCGAGGTCCGGGGCGGAGGCCTGTACGTTCAGCGGGGTTGTTCCGGGGGGCGCTGGCGGGGCATGTTCGGACGGGTGCCCGGGGGGAGGGGGTAGCGGGGCGGAGGGAGCGCCCCCGGCTCGCCCCCGCGCGGGGAGGACGGGGACAGGGACTGCATGACCAGCGGGGCGGGCCCGTTGCCGAACTCCACCATCCACTCCGCGGTCTCCGACCGCACCAGCTCCGCCACGTCCTCCGCAAACCTCCGCAGCACGGTGAGGCACCGCTCCGCCGCCTCGCTCGCCGTCCCCTCCGTCGGCCCCAGCACCTCCCGTACGTTCTCCGAGGCCCAGTCGAACTGCAGGGTCTGCAGCCGGCGCTGCACGGCCTGGGCGGTCGCCACGTCCCGCATCCAGCCCGACGTGAACCCGAAGAACCGGTCGCACCCCATGCAGGCGGCCCCCAGCAACAGCGCCAGGTACCCGTACGACGCGGCGCCCGGCGCGGAGCCGGTGAGCGCCAGCAGCGGCATCGAGGCGCCGATCACGGCCCCGGCGGCGGCGCCGGCCCGCAGGATCCGGGCCCCGAGCCGCTTGCGGGCCCGGTCGGACATGTACCACTCGGCGGTGCGCAGCGCATCCGCCTCGACCCGCCGGTAGAGCTCGTCCAGCCGCTCGGCGGGCTCGCCCCAGTCCCCGAGGGGGAAGGGCCCGCCGGTCAGATCGCCCGCCGCCATCGGCCCGCCGCCCTCCTCCCGGGGATCCCGGGGTGGCCCCTCGGGCTGCATCTCCGGCTGGCTCACCCGGCACTCCCTCTGCCTGCGCTGACTGTGGTGGTGCGCGTGTGCGCAATGATGCGCATGCTCTTCCTACCTCCGAATGGCGGCGGATGGGCGTCGAATCCCCGGATTTCCGCCCGCAAGGAGGTCTCCATCAGGGACGCGCACGCCCCGCCCCTCACTCGAAAGAGTTGGTCCTCACGGCGTAGGGCGCTGCGCCCGGTGAGCACGTAGGCTCGGATTGACCAAGCGTCCAGACGCGTCCCGACGGTACGGAGTGAATGACCTGTGTTTCCCGGTGGCGGTCAGCCCAACATGCAGCAGCTGCTCCAGCAGGCCCAGAAGATGCAGCAGGATCTCGCGGCAGCCCAGGAGGAGCTGGCGCGCACCGAGGTCGAGGGCCAGTCCGGCGGCGGCCTGGTGAAGGCGACGGTCACCGGATCCGGTGAGCTGCGCGCACTGGTGATCGACCCGAAGGCGGTGGACCCGGAGGACACCGAGACCCTGGCCGACCTGGTGGTCGCGGCCGTGCAGGCGGCCAACGAGAACGCCCAAGCGCTCCAGCAGGAGAAGCTGGGCCCCCTTGCCCAGGGCCTGGGCGGCGGCGGCACCGGGATCCCCGGCCTGCCGTTCTAGCCTCCGGACCTCCCCGACCCTTACCGTTCCGTTCTGTTTTGTTCCGTTTCGTTTCGTTTCGTTTTCCCGAGAGTAGGCAGTCCGTTGTACGAAGGCGTGGTCCAGGACCTGATCGACGAGCTGGGCAGGCTGCCCGGTGTCGGGCCCAAGAGCGCGCAGCGGATCGCCTTCCACATCCTGCAGGCGGAGCCCGCCGACGTCCGGCGCCTCGCGCACGCGCTGCTGGAGGTCAAGGAGAAGGTCCGGTTCTGCGCCGTGTGCGGGAACGTGGCGCAGGAGGAGCGGTGCGGCATCTGCCGCGATCCGCGCCGGGACGCCACTGTGATCTGTGTGGTGGAAGAGCCGAAGGACGTGGTCGCGATCGAGCGGACGCGCGAGTTCCGGGGCAAGTACCACGTCCTGGGCGGTGCGATCAGCCCGATCGAGGGCGTGGGCCCGGACGACCTGCGCATCCGCGAGCTGCTCGCCCGCCTCGCGGACGGCGAGGTGACCGAGCTGATCCTCGCCACCGACCCCAACCTGGAGGGCGAGGCGACGGCCACGTACCTCGCGCGCATGATCAAGCCCATGGGCCTGAAGGTCACCCGCCTGGCAAGCGGGCTCCCCGTCGGGGGAGACCTGGAGTACGCGGACGAGGTCACGCTGGGGCGGGCCTTTGAAGGAAGGCGACTTCTCGATGTCTGACGCAACGCTGAACATCCTGGGCCAGGATCCGGACGACTTCGCGGTCTCGATCGCGGACCAGATCGAGTCCTTCATCGTCGCGGTCACCGAGGTGGCCAGGGGCGAGGACCCGGACAGCGCGGTGCCCTTCCTCCTCCTGGAGTTCTCCCAGCTGCTGCTCGCGGGCGGCCGGCTGGGCGCCTACCAGGACGTCCTGCCCGACGAGCGCTACGAGCCGGACCTCGGCCCGGAGCCGGACGTGGACGAGCTGCGCGAGCGCTTCGCGTACCTGCTGGAACCGGTCGACGTCTACTCCGAGGTCTTCGACCCCTACGAGCCGCGCAAGGCCCCGGTCGCGCACCGCATCTCCGACGACGTGGCCGACGTGGTGGCGGACCTGCGGCACGGCCTGGCGCACTACGGGGCGGGCCGCACGGCCGAGGCCCTGTGGTGGTGGCAGTTCTCGTACTTCTCCAACTGGGGCTCGACGGCCTCGGCCACCCTGCGCGCCCTCCAGTCGCTGGTCGCCCACGTACGGCTGGACCAGCCGCTGGAGGCCCTGGACGGGCTCGACACCGACGAGGACCTGGCCGAGGACGACCTCGCCGAGCAGGCCGGCCGGGTCATGGCCGAGGAACTCGGCACGATCGGCCGCCGCCCCGCCCGCAGCTAGCCACTGCTCGGCCGCGCCAGTACGGAGTGCAGCGCGGCCGCGTCCACGAAGGGCGCGGCCGCGGTCGGCGGGGACTGCCAGAACAGCGGCCAGGTGTCCCCGCCGAGCGCGGGCACCCCGACGTACGCGGCGGTGCGCGTCTGCGTGCCGAAGCGCTGGACGCCGAGCGGCCAGGAGTAGCGGCGCGAGGCGCCGGGGGCGAGCAGGAAGTACATCCAGCGGAACCCGGCCGCCTCGCACACGATCGGCCCGGCCCGCCCGTCGGTCGCCTCGATGAGCTGCCCGGCGACGGCCTCGCCGCGCACCCCGGGGATCCGGACCGCGTCGAAGTGGACGCCGGTCAGGCGGAGCTGGTGGCCGAGCAGGGGGACCCAATCGGGCCGCAGTGCGCTGTTCATGTCCCGCAGCCTTCCGCCTCGGGGCTACGGTGGAGAGTGACTGAGCGGATACAGGTCGTGATGTAGCCGTCGGAGGTGGCCGCTGTGTCAGTGCCGAACCCTTCCGTACCGCCGTCCTCCTGGCGGTATGCGGGTGACCAGCTGAAGCGGTGGCGGGTGAAGACCGGCGTCACGAGGGAGCAGTTGGGCGAGGCCGCCCGCTACTCGCCCGACACCATCAAGGCCATGGAGCAGGGCGTGCGCATGCCGACCCCGCAACTGCTGGGCGCGGCTGATGCGCTGTTCCAGGCGGAGGGGCTGCTGAGCGCCGCCAAGGAATACCTCCGGCGCGAGAAGTTCCCCGCGCGGGCCGTGGACTTCATGGAGCATGAGCGCGAGGCGCGGAGTATCTGGTGGTACGAGGTCACGCTGATCCCTGGCCTGCTGCAGACCGAGGACTATGTGCGGGCGCTGATGGCCAAGCATTGGCCGCCGCTCGACCAGGAGACGCTTGAGCAGCGGGTTGCGGCCCGTCTGGAACGTCAGGTGCTGCTCACGGGGAAGTCGCCCGTCGCGGCCAGCTTCGTTGTCTTCGAGGCCGCTCTGCGCTGCCGTTGGGGCGGGGTGGAGATGCACCGAGAGCAACTGCTCTCCCTGACCTGGGATGCCCAGCTGCCCAACGTCTCGCTCCAGGTGATGCCTTTCGACCGGGCTATCCCGGCGGCAGCGAGCGGCCCCATGGTTCTGCTGGAGTCCCGCGAGCTCGATCGCTACGCCTATTCGACCGGGCAGTCGGTGAGTCAACTGACCTCCGACCCATCAGTGGTGAGTACGCACACCGAGCGCTTTGGCATGATCCGCACAGTGGCCCTCAGCCCTTGCGAGTCGGTCGCCTTCATCAAGCGGATGGTGGATGAACTATGAAGTGGTTCAAGTCGAGTTACAGCGACTCCGAGGGTGACGCCTGCGTGGAGGTGGCCCTCAACTGGCGAAAGTCCACGTACAGCGATGGCGAGGGCAGTGCCTGCGTCGAGGTCGCCGACGGGCCGGACGCCGTCCACGTGCGGGATTCCAAGGTGACCGGAGGGCCCGAACTCACGTTCCCGGCAGCCGTGTGGGGCGATTTCGTGGGGCGGATCTGAGCTCCGAGCTCCGAGCTCTTTCTTGTTGGATTGGGCGGTTGGGTTGAACCCACCCGCCCACCCAAGTCCCGCGCATGCAGCGCGATATGACTAATCGTGATCGAGTTGCGACGGAGCGTCGCGAGGCCTTAGCGTCCGGCCCAGACGAATCGACCCCGGACGGTGCAGGAACACCGGCCGGGGTCTGACCTACAAGATCCGCAAAGGGGATCTCGTGGCGTACGACGACCTTAGCGCTGCCCAGCCTGCCGCCGCCCACCCAATGGCCAATCCCGGCTACGGAAAGCGCGACGCGCCCGGCCAGGCGCCCCGAACCGGGGACGACTTCGCACACCTGCCCAAGGATGAAGCGGCGCTCGCCTGGTTTATCGAGCGCCTGCCCGAGGGGGCGGCGATCGACCACAAAACCCTGTCCGCCCGCATCGACGGGCTCGGGCAGGCCGGCTGCCGGGGGCTGCTGCACCGGCTCGTCGATTCCGGGCACCTCTGCCTGTTCCGCGAGCGCGTGGTCCTGCCGTCCAGTTCCCGCTGGGTGACCAGGACCTACTTTTCGCGGACCCAGCGGGACCGGGGCTGGTGGCTGGAGTACTGCAAGAGCATCGGCGCCGAGCCGCTGCGGCTGCCGCCCAAGGAGCTGGCCTACCAGGCGCTGGCCCGGCTGAAGGAGGCGGATCCGCAGCTCGTGCTGTCGGCCGCCGAGTGCGAGGAGCTCGCGCCGCTGGCCGAACGGTGGCTGGAGCGCGGGGTCACCGTCGCCGAGCTCACCCAGAGCCTGACGGCCGGACTGCCCCGGCCCGTCCACAACGCTGCGGCCCTGATCCGGTCGCGATTGGAGCCCAAGATGCCGCCCGAACAGCCGGCCGTGGAGACGGACGAGAACGGGGAGGAGGGGGTGGTGGTCGAGCGGTACTTCGCCTGCATGTTCTGCGAGCAGGACGAACGGACCGTACGGATCGTCAACGGCCTCTGCCCGCAGTGCCTGCTGGAGATGAACTGCGAGCACTGCAAGGCCGTCGAGGCCGAGGTGGAGGAGCTGCGCGAACGGCAGACCTTCCGGGCCGCCGGGCCGACCCCCGAGGAGGTCCGCAAGTTCGCCGACATCGTCCGCGAGGCGGGCGGTCTCCTCCCCAGGGGCCGCGTATGAGCGTGCAGGAGGTGCCCGTCGGGGCACCATGGTGGGGAGGAGGTGAAGCCATGACCCCCACCGGTGCCCGGGCGCAGATGTCGACCGAGGAGTTCGAGGAGCTGGCGCGCAACGCGCCCGAGCTCGTGAGGCTGGAGTTCATCCAGGGGAAGGTGCAGGTCAAGCCGGTGCCGGACGGATACCACAGCGAGATCGTGGCGTGGCTGCTGACGGTGTGCATGCAGCAGCGCCCGGAGCTGTTCCTTTACCCCGAGCGCGGGCTGAAGGTGGAGAAGTACCGCAGCGGTCGAGCACGGCCGGACGGGTTGCTGGCGCCGAAGAGGAGTCTCGGCGGACAGGGGGAGTGGGCCGATCCCGCCGGCGTGCTCATGGTGGTCGAGGTGACCTCCCGCGACCGGGACGCCAACGCCCGCGACCGGGTGGAGAAGCCCGCCGGGTACGCGGCAGCGGGCATTCCCGTCTATCTGCTCATCGACCGGGACGAGCCGTCGGTCGTGGTGCACGCGGAACCGGAGGAGGGCCGGTACCTGGCCGTCACCAAGCGGCCGTTCGGAGCCGAGGTGGAGCTGCCCGAGCCGGTCGGCATCACCCTGGCGACCGAAGGGCTCAAGGAATTCGCAGAGTGATCATGAGGTGAACGGAACGTCTCATGATGCGGTACGCGTCGGCCGCATTGCGGTCGCTCGTTACACTGGCCCGCGACCGAGTACTGGAATGAGCGAGGAGCGCACGTGGGCCTTGTCGTGCAGAAGTACGGAGGCTCCTCCGTAGCCGATGCCGAGGGCATCAAGCGCGTCGCCAAGCGGATCGTGGATGCCAAGAAGAACGGCCACCAGGTGGTCGTCGTGGTTTCCGCGATGGGCGACACGACGGACGAGCTGATCGATCTCGCCGAGCAGGTATCGCCGATGCCTGCCGGGCGTGAATTCGACATGCTGCTGACCGCCGGAGAGCGGATCTCCATGGCCCTGCTGGCCATGGCGATCAAAAAGCTGGGCCACGAGGCGCAGTCGTTCACCGGCAGCCAGGCAGGCGTCATCACCGACTCGGTCCACAACAAAGCGCGCATCATCGATGTCACGCCGGGCCGTATCCGCACCGCGCTGGACGAGGGCAACATCGCCATCGTCGCCGGTTTCCAGGGTGTGTCCGCCGACAGCAAGGACATCACCACCCTGGGCCGCGGCGGCTCGGACACGACCGCCGTCGCGCTCGCCGCGGCGCTGGACGCCGAGGTCTGCGAGATCTACACCGACGTCGACGGCGTCTTCACCGCCGACCCGCGCGTGGTGAAGAAGGCCCGGAAGATCGACTGGATCTCCTCCGAGGACATGCTGGAGCTCGCCGCCTCCGGCTCCAAGGTGCTGCTGCACCGCTGCGTGGAGTACGCGCGCCGTTACAACATCCCGATCCACGTCCGTTCGTCCTTCTCCGGACTGCCGGGTACCTGGGTCAGCAACGAGAAGCCCGAGTCGCAAGGGGACGAGCAGGTGGAGCACGCCATCATCTCCGGAGTCGCCCACGACGTCTCCGAAGCCAAGATCACTGTCGTCGGCGTTCCGGACAAGCCGGGCGAGGCTGCGGCGATCTTCCGCGCCATCGCGGACGCCGAGATCAACATCGACATGATCGTGCAGAACGTGTCCGCCGCGGCCACGGGCCTGACGGACATCTCCTTCACCCTCCCCAAGACCGAGGGCCACAAGGCCATCGACGCCCTGGAGAAGGCGAAGGCGCAGATCGGCTTCGACTCCCTGCGCTACGACGACCAGATCGGCAAGATCTCCCTGGTCGGCGCGGGCATGAAGACCAACCCGGGCGTCACCGCCTCCTTCTTCCAGGCGCTGTCCGACGCGGGCGTCAACATCGAGCTGATCTCGACCTCCGAGATCCGCATCTCGGTGGTGACCCGCCAGGACGACGTCAACGCGGCCGTCGTCGCCGTCCACACGGCCTTCGGCCTCGACTCCGACAGCGACGAGGCGGTCGTCTACGGAGGCACCGGACGATGACGCCGGCCCGGTCGACCCCGGCTCCGGCGCTCGCCGTGGTCGGGGCGACCGGAGCGGTCGGATCGCTCCTGCTCCAGAACCTGTCCCGGCGGGCGGACGTCTGGGGCGACATACGCCTGATCGCCTCCGCGCGCTCGGCCGGCCGCATGCTGGCCGTGCGCGGCGAGGAGACCGAGGTGCTCGCCCTCAGCGAGGACGCCTTCGACGGCCTCGGTGCGGGCGACGTCGCGCTCTTCCTCACCCCGGCCGAGGTCTCGGCCCGCTGGGCGCCGGTCGCCACCGCCCGCGGCGCGGTCGTGGTCGACCAGTCCGCGGCCTTCCGGGAGGACCCCGAGGTGCCCCTCGTGGTGCCCGAGGTCAATGCGCCGGCCGTACGGAACCGGCCGCGCGGGATCGTCGCGAGCCCCGACTGCGTCACCGCCGCGATGATCGCGGCGCTGGGCGCGCTGCACACCGAGTACGGGCTCGCCGACCTGACCGTGTCCTCGTACCAGGCCGCGAGCGCCGCCGGGCGGGCCGGCTCCGAGACGCTGCGCAGGCAGCTGTCGCTGGTCGCCGGGACCTCGCTGGGCGAGATGACCGGGGACGTGCGGCGCGCGGTCGGCGAGGACACCGGGCCCTTCGCGGCCCCGCTCGCGCTGAACGTCGTGCCGTGGTCGGGCGAGCTGCGCGAGGGCGGCTGGTCCTCGCACGAGCTGGCCGTACGGGCCCAGACGCGCCGGATCCTGCGGCTGGAGGCGCTCCCGGTGGCGGTGACCTGCGTCCAGGTGCCGGTGCTGACCGGGCATTCGCTGAGCGTGCGGGCCCGGTTCGGGGCCGCGGTGGACGCCGGGCGGGCGCGGGAGGTGCTGGAGGCGGCGCCGGGGGTGGTCGTCGTGGACGATCCGGCGGCGGGGGAGTTCCCTACCCCGGTGGACGCGGCGGGCACGGACCCGGCCTGGGTGGGGCGGCTGCGGGCCTCGCTGGACGATCCGCGGTCGCTGGAGTTCTTCGTGTGCGCCGACAACCTCCAGGGCGGGGCGGCGCTGAACGCCACTCAGATCGCGGAACTGCTCGCTGGTGAATTCGCGTAATTCACTTTGTAGGATCAGCGCTGATCCCTTGATCAAGGTGATGGCCTGACTGCCGCTGGACGGACGGGGCAATCAGGAAGAGCGAGTACGCATGAGGGCAATGAAGACATTGCTGGTGAAGTCGCCTCGCGCGTACAACCCTGGCGGGGGGACGCGTGTCCAACTGGCGTGGCAGAGGCACTTCTCGAATACGCCGGCGCTCCGGTGCGCAGCACGATCGCTGCCCCGCGCCGGCTACCCCGCACGCCCGGCGGCTTCCCGGTGATCGTCCCGGTTCCGCCGGCCGTGCCGTCGGCCGCCCTGACCGCCCTGCCGACCCCGGGCGGCCGCGTGCCCGCGCCGCGCGGTAGCGCCGAGGCCTCCGGGAGCGGCGAGCCCTCCGCAGCCGGCGGGGAGGAGGCGGGCACCACCACCGGAACCACTGCCGCCGGCGCCGACGCCACCGCCGCGGGATCCGATGCCGCTGCCGTCGACGGCGCCGAAGGGGCGCGCGAGGTCGTGGCCGGCACGACCGTCGACCACCTCACCGAGACCTACCGGGCCCACTACCGCTCCCTGCTGGGCCTCGCCGCACTGCTCCTCGACGACACCGCCTCCTGCGAGGACGTCGTCCAGGAGGCGTTCATCCGCGTCCACTCGGCCCGCAACCGGGTCCGCGACCGCGACAAGACGCTGGCGTACCTGCGCCAGACCGTCGTCAACCTCTCGCGCTCCGCGCTGCGCCGCCGCATCCTCGGCCTCAAGCTGCTGTCGAAGCCGATGCCGGACATGGCCAGCGCCGAGGAGGGCGCGTACGACCAGCTGGAACGGGACGACCTCATCAAGGCCATGCGGGGGCTCCAGCGGCGGCAGCGCGAGGTGCTGGTGCTGCGGTACTTCGCGGACATGACCGAGGCCCAGGTCGCCGAGACCCTCGGCGTCTCCCTCGGCTCGGTCAAGGCGTACGGATCGCGGGGCATTGCCGCGCTGCGGGTGGCGATGGAGGCTGCGCAGTCATGATGGACGACCACACCGCGCCGGGCGGCACCGCCGGGGAGCAGGAGCTGCGGAACCTCTTCCACGGCGCGGTCGCCGGCCTGGAGCCCTCCGACGGCGCCCTGGAGCGGCTGCAGGCCGCCGTCCCCGCCCGCCGGACCCGCAGGCGGCGGGCACTGGTCGGTGCGGCCGCGGCGGTCCTGCTCGCCGGCACCGCCGTCCCGACCGCCCTGCACCTGCGCACCACCGGCGGCGAGGGCAGCGTCGGGGAGCACTCCGCCATGGCCGGCCACGGCGAGGACTCCGCCGCCGCGGAGACCGGCGACAGCCCCGCCCACCACGCCGGCGGCCCCGGCGACGGGCCCCACCCGCCCCAGGCACCCGGCCGCGGCATCGGCCCCGGCGGCACCGGCACCCCCCCGGACTCCGCGGCCGGCGGCTCCCCCGACGGCGGCCACGCCACCGGGGAGGCGACCTCCGGAGCCTCCGCCGGACCCGGCACCGGCCTCGGCGCCGGTCCCATGCCGCCGGTCGCCGTATCCGGCGTCCCGGCCTGCGGGGCCGAGCAGCTCGGCGTCCAGGGCAGCGCCCGCGCCCCCGAGCCCGACGGCAAGGTCTACGGCAGCTTCAAGGTCACCAACGTCTCGGCCCGCGGCTGCGCCGTCGTCGGCCCGGACACCGTCACCGCGTCCTCCGTGACGGCCTCCGCGCCCGGCAAGACCTCGGGCGTCACCGTGGTCGGCCACACCGCGGGGGACCCGGCGGCGGGGCTGCTGCCCGACCCGTCGGCGGAGGCCTCGGTGATGCTGCTCCAGCCGTACACGGCGTACGAGGTCCGCTTCGCCTGGGTGCCCTCGGACCAGTCCTGCCCGGCGGCCACGCCCGACCCGGCCGCCAAGACCCCCGCGGGCGGCGCCCCGAAGGACGAGCCGGGCACCGCCGACACCTCGGCCGCGACGGGCACCACCGCCCGCACCGACGGCCCGGCACCGGACCCGGCGGCCCGTGTGGCGGTGACCCACACCCCGAACACGGCCGTGCCCGGCGTCGCGCCGACCACGCAGGCGACCATCCCCGCGGCCTGCGGGGGCACCGTCTACCGGACGGGCGTCATTCCGCTGGAGACCCCGACGCCGAAGCCGTGACGGGGGCGTGCGGGGCGGCCCCGGTGTCGGCCCCGGCCAGCAGCCCGGCCTCGGCGTCGCGGAGGGTCTCCACCTCGCGGCGGTACAGCCGGAACCACATGAACAGCACGAACGCGACGAAGACGAACCACTCGCCGGTGTAGCCGAGGTTCTGGAAGGCCTTCAGGTCCAGCCCGGTGTTGGTCGGCGCCTGCGCGGGCACCGGCGTCATCCCGTCCGCCGGGGACTGCACCGTCAGCCAGGCGTCGTACAGCTCGTACGGCACCAGGTTGACCAGCGAGGCGGCCCCGATCACCCCGAGCTGCCCGGCCGGCAGACCGCCCTGCGCGCGCACGCCCTTGCTGGTGGAGGTCTCCGAGGCCTGGAGCGCCCCGGTGACCTCGACCCGCCCGGTCGGCGCGGCCGGCGCCCGGCCCGCGTCCGGCGCGCCCGGCAGCCAGCCGCGCACCACGGGGACGGCCTTGCCGGAGTCGGTCTTCAGCAGGGTCAGGACGTAGAAGCCGTCCTTCCCGTCGAGCCGCCGCTCGGGGACCAGCAGCTGGTCGGCGTACTGCCCCGACACCGACGCGAGCCGGCCCGAGGTCTGCCTGTCGACCGGGAGCAGCGACTCCAGCGGCGCGGCGGCCTCGTCGGCCGGGCGCCCCTCGGCCGCCTCCCGGTGCGTGGCGACGCGGTCCTCGAACCGGCCGAGCTGCCAGGTCCCCATGAACAGGCAGAAGGGAACGGCGAGCGCGACGAAGACGTTGATCCCCCACCAGCGCGGGGTCAGGAGAAACCGGTGCACCCCACCACCGTACGGGGGGTGCACCGCGATCAGCGTGGCGGGGGCTCAGCGGGGGAGGTGCTTCAGCGCGAACTCCAGCTCCATCCGGACCTGCTTGATCCGCTCCTCCACGACGAGCGAGCCGTGCCCGGCGTCGTAGCGGTACACCTCGTGCACCGCGCCGCGCGCCGCCAGCCGGTCGACGTAGTGCTCGATCTGCCGGATCGGACAGCGCGGGTCGTTGACGCCCGCCGCGATGTGCACCGGCGCCGTGACCGCGTCCACGTACGTGAGCGGCGAGGACGCCTCGAAGCGCTCCGGGACCTCCTCCGGCGAGCCGCCGAAGAGGGTGCGGTCCAGCGCCTTCAGCGCCTCCATCTCGTCGTGGTACGCCGTCACGTAGTCGGCGACCGGCACCGCGGCCAGGCCCACCGCCCAGGCCTGCGGCTGCATGCCCAGCCCCAGCAGCGTCAGGTACCCGCCCCAGGAGCCGCCCGACAGCACCAGCCGCGCCGGGTCGGCCAGCCCCGAGGCCACCGCCCACTCCCGGACCGCCGTGATGTCCTCCAGCTCGATCAGCCCGACGCGGTGCTTGAGGGCGTCGGTCCACTCCCGGCCGTACCCCGTCGAGCCTCGGTAGTTGACCCGCACGACGGCGAAGCCGTGGTCCAGCCAGGCCGCCGGGCCCGCGGCGAACGCGTCGCTGTCGTGCCAGGTCGGGCCGCCGTGCACCTCGAAGACCGTCGGGAAGGGACCCTCGCCGTGGCCCACGGGCCGCTGCGCGAGCGCGTGGATCCGCCCGCCCGGGCCCTCCACCCACACGTCCTGGACCGCCACAGAGCCGGGCGGCCGGAAGCCGGGCGGGTCCAGCACGACCCCGCCCGCCGTCGACCGGATCGAGGAGGGCTCGGCCGCCGAGGACCACTGGTACTCGACCGTCCCGTCGGGCCGGGCCGTCGCCCCCGAGACCGTCCCCGGCGGCGTGTCCACGCGCACCAGCTCCCGGCGGGCCAGGTCGTAGCGCCACAGCTCGCTGCGCGCCTCGAAGCTGTGCTCGACCAGCAGCGCGGAGGCGTCCGGGTACCACTGCGCGCTCACGTCGCCCGGCAGGTCCAGCGCCAGGTCCTCCTGCGCGCCCGTGGCCACGTCCCACACCATCGGCTCCCAGCGGCCGCGCCGCTGGTGGCCGACGAGCAGCCGCGTGTCGCCGGCGACCGGGGCGAAGCCCAGGACCTCCAGGCCCAGCTCCTGCGTGCCGCCCTTGGAGTCGTCCAGCTCGGCGACCATGGCGCCGTCCAGGGTGACCACGCGCAGGGACGCGTGCATGGCGTCGCCGTGCTCGGTGTGCTCGATCGCCAGCAGCCCCCCGTCCCGCGACAGGTCGCCGACGCCCGCCGACTCGCGGTGCCGGTAGATCACCACCGGCTCCGCGCCGCCCGGCCGCACCACGTGGACCGTCGAGCCCTCCTCGTCGGTGGACCGGCCCACGACCGCCGTGCCGTCCCGGCCCAGGGCGAGGCCGGCCGGGTACGAGGGCTCCAGGCCGGGCGTGGCCGGCTCGTCGGGGCCGCCCGCGAAGGGCTGGCGCACCCAGGTGCCGAACTCGTCCCCGTCGGTGTCCGAGAACCACCAGATCCACTCGCCGTCGGGGGAGAGCGTGCCGTCGGTGGTGCCGTTCGGCCGGTCGGTGGCCTGCCGCTGCGTGCCGGTGGCGCGGTCCCAGGCGTACAGCTCGTACGTCCCCGTCGCGTTCGACACGAACAGGGAGCGGTCCGGAGCGTCCTCGGCCCATTCGGGCAGCCCGACGCGCGGCGCCCGGAAGCGCTTCTCCCAGTCGGGCATGGCCGTGTTCTCAGTCATACCTCTATGTAACCCGATTGGCGCTGTCGGATGGTCGGTCCGGGCAAGAGGGAGGAGTGTGGGCGGAGTCCCACCCAGCCGTATTCCCGTGAGGAGTGATCATGGCGAAGCAGCGCAAGGAACCGGCGCAGGACACCCGCCGAGCGTCGCAGTCCGGGTCAGGGCAGCGGCAGCAGCCGGCCCAGCTGGTCGAGGACGTCAGCGAGGCCCAGCGGCTGGCCATGGAGGAGGACCGGATGCGCGAGCAGCGCAGGAAGGGCGGTCGCGGCTGACGGAGCCCTGCCGGTGACCTCCGCCCGCCCCTGCGGATGCCGCCTCCGCCCAACCGGGGGACAGTGGAGGGACGTACGCCCTCCGGTGTGCCCCGAGGAGGAGTGACCATGGCCAAGAAGGACCGCGCCGGCACGGCACAGTCCGCCGAGCGCGAGCGCGAGCGGGCGAAGAACACCGCGGCCGAGGCCCGCGCCAAATCCGCGGCGCGCGAGGCGTCCCTGTCGGCGAAGACGAGGGGGATGCATCAGAAGGCCCAGGCCAAGCGCGGCTGAGCAGGTGTCCGCCCGGCCCGCCCGGGCCTGCGGTTTCCCGCGATTCCCGGGAAACCGCGGGCCCCGGCTCTAGGCTGGCCGCATGCGGATGATCGTCCGGGGTGCCCGCCTGCTGGCGGCCGACCGCCCCGCGCTGCGCACCGGCCTGTACGACGTGGAGGTCGCCGAGGACGGCCGGATCGCCCGGGTGATCCCGTACGACGACCAGAAGGAGCCCCCGGCCACCGGCGTCCGCATCGAGGCGCACGGCGGACTGCTGACCGCGCCGTTCGTCGAGCCGCACATCCACCTCGACACCGCCCTCACCGCCGGACAGCCCCGCCCGAACGCCTCCGGCACCCTCTGGGAGGGCATCGCCTGCTGGAGCGAGCGCAAGCCCACCCTGACCCGCGAGGACGTGGTCGACCGCGCCACCGAGGTGCTGCGCTGGCAGGCCGCCCAGGGCGTGCTGCACGTACGGACCCACTGCGACACCACCGACCCGGCACTCACCGCGCTCGACGCGCTGCTCGAAGTGCAGGACCGCGTCGGCGGCTTCATGACCCTCCAGATCGTCGCCTTCCCGCAGGAGGGCATCGTCTCCTTCCCCGGCGGGGAGGCCCTGCTGCGCGAGGCGGTGGCCCGCGGCGCGGACGTCGTCGGCGCGATCCCGCACTTCGAGGACACCCGCGAGGACGGCGTCGCCTCCCTCGGCATCGCCTTCGCCGTCGCGGAGGAGCACGGGCTGCGGGTGGACGCCCACTGCGACGAGATCGACGACGAGCAGTCCCGGTTCGTGGAGGTGCTGGCCGCGCACGCCCTGCGCACCGGGCTGCGGGAGCGGGCGACGGCCTCGCACACCACCGCCATGGGCTCCTACGGCGGCGCCTACAGCTTCAAACTCCAGCGGCTGCTGGCGCGTTCCGGCATCAACCTGGTCGCGAACCCCTTCGCCAACCTCAACCTCCAGGGCCGCTTCGACGCCTACCCCAGGCGGCGCGGACTCACCCAGGTCAAGGAGATGCTGGCCGCGGGGGTGAACGTTGCCTTCGGGCACGACGACGTCATGGACCCCTGGAACGCGCTCGGCACCGGCAACCCGCTGCAGACCGCCCTCGTCGGCCTGTACGCCGCCCAGCTGACCGGCGCGGACGAGATCCCGGTGGCGTTCTCCATGGTGACCGACCGGGCCGCACGCGTGCTCGGCCTGCCGGAGGCGGAGTACGGCATCACCGAGGGCGCCCCCGCCTCCTTCGTCCTGCTGCCCGCGCCGTCGCCGCTCGAGGCGATCCGGCGGCAGGTCCGGCCCCGGTACGTCGTCTCCCGCGGGACGGTCGTCGCCGAGACCCCGCCCGCGCCGACCCGCCTGTCCTGGCCGGGCGAGCCGCCGACGGAGACCGACTTCGGCAGGCCTTCTACCCTGAACCCCCATGAACACCTGGACACATGACACCGCATCGGGCCGCGCCGCCCTGGAAATCGCCTCGGAGTACGCGGACCCCGCGCTGCTGAACCACTCCGTCCGGTCGTACGCCTTCGGCGCCGAGTACGCGGCGCGCCACGGCCTCGCCTACGACGAGGACCTCTTCTACGTCAGCGCCCTGGTCCACGACCTCGGGCTGACCGCGCCGTTCGACAGCCACACCCTGCCGTTCGAGGAGGCCGGCGGGCACGTCGCGCGCGTCCTGACCGCCGGACTGGGCTGGCCGGCCGAACGGCGCGCCCGCGCCGAGGAGATCATCGTCCTGCACATGCGGGACGACGTCACCGCCGCCGAGGACGTCGAGAGCCACCTGCTCCAGGTCGGCACCAGCGCCGACGTCTCCGGGCTGCGGGTCGGCGAGTTCGACCGGGGCTTCGTACGGGAGCTGCTCGCGGAGCACCCGCGGCTCGGCTTCGGCAAGGCCTTCACCGCCCTCTTCGAGGAGCAGGCGGCGCGCAAGCCGGGGTGCGCGGCCGCGGGCTGGGTCGCGAGCGGCGGCGCCGGACGCGCCGGGAGCAACCCGCTGGACCGCATGTAACCCGCCGTCGACGGCAGCCGGCGGTAGCCTGCGCCCATGTCGTGGGACGAGAACGGCACCCCCCACCCGCTCGCGCTGCGCCGCACCGGACGCAGCGAGCAGGAGCCGGACCGGCTGCCGGAGGTACGGGAGCTGGAGGTGCTCGGCTGGGAGCCGGCGCCCGAGGGGGCCGAGTGGGTGTTCCTCCCGTACGTGTGGCCGCCGGCGGCCCGGACCTGGATCCCGGACCGCTCCACCCACTGGGCGGTGGACACCGTCCTGGACGGCCACGGCCACATCACGGACGTGCGGGCCGCCCCGCTGCCCGAGCCGGACCTCCACGACCTCGACCGGGAGGCCGAGGAGGCCCTGGCCGCGCTGGGCCTGCCCCCGCGGCCGCCCGGCCGCCTGTGGCTGCTGCGCCCGGTGGGAGGCCTCCCGTCCGTCGATGCGGTCCTGGACCGCCTCCGTACGACGGCGCGCTCCCGCGGCGTCCCGCCGTCGCCCACCCCGGCCTTCCTGCAGCTGGCCCAGGAGGAACTGTCCTCCCTGGCTGCCTAGGGTGTCGGCATGAGGATGAGCCTGCACCAAGTCGTCGTCGACTCCCGCGCCCCCGCGTCGCTGGCCCGGTTCTGGGCCCGGCTGGCCGGCGGCGAGCCCGTCGACCGGGACCGCGGCTGGTCCCACGTGGACCTGCCCGGCATCGCCCGGCTCGCCTTCCAGCCGGTGCCCGAGGGCAAGACCGCCAAGAACCGGCTCCACCTCGACCTCGCCGTCGACGACGTCCGGGCCGCCACCGCGCGGGCGGCCGCCCTGGGCGCCGTCCCGGTCGGTGATCCGGTCACCGACGACCAGGGGTCCTTCCAGACCATGCGGGACCCGGAAGGCAACGAGTTCTGCTTCGTCACGCCTGGCTAGCCCAGCGCCCGGTAGTGGGTGACCAGCCGCCCCGCATCGTCGAGCACGTGGAACGCCAACCCCGGCGCCAGCTCGAAGTCCACCGCCGGACGGCCCTCCAGCGGCAGCGGAACGGTGGAGGCCACCCCCGGCGCCACCAGCAGCGGCAGCCCGGCGAAGGTGGTGGCCGCGGCCACGTGCGCGTGCCCGCACAGCAGGGCCACGACCTGCGGGTGGCGGCCCAGCACCGCGGCGAGGCGGTCCTCGCCGAACTGCCGGACCCGGTCCACGTACGGGGTGTGCAGGTCGACCGGCGGGTGGTGGAAGCAGACGAAGACGGGCAGGTCGCCCGCCAGGCCCGCCAGGGTCTCGTCGAGCCAGCGCAGCGTGGCGTCGCCGAGGTGGCCCTCGTCGCTGCCCGGCACCGTCGAGTCGCACAGCACGAAGACCGCACCGGGCACGGCGACGACCCGGTTCAGCTCGTCCTCCTCCGGCTTGCCGCCGAGCAGCCCGGTACGGAAGGGGGCTCGCCGGTCGTGGTTGCCGGGCAGGACGAGGACCGGCCAGGGCAGGTCGAACAGCTCGCGCGCCTGCGCGTACTCCTCGTCCGCGGCGTGGTCGGCGATGTCACCGGAGACCAGCACGGCGTCGACCGGCCCGGGTATGTCCCGCAGGTAGTCCATGACCTTGCGCGCACGCGCCGTGGCACGCTCCCCGAGGTCCAGGTGCAGATCACTGACGTGGGCGATGACGGTCAAAACGGTTCCCTCCCAAGCGAGTTCCCCACGCCTCGGCACAGGCGCAGGCATCACCGACGCTACCCAGACCGGGCGCGTCAGGACGCGTGACCCGCCTGCAGCACCAGGGAAGTCCACCGGACCCCGCCCCGCCCGTGCAGGTCGGCCCGCTCACTGCGGTGGACCGCTCGCAGCCCGTACGCCTCACCCAGCTCGACGGTCTCGGCAGCAGACACGTCGAACATGACACGCCCCTCGGGAACGGGCCCGTGCCGCAGATTCACGAAGAACCGCGCGCCGGGGTTCAGCAGCGCGGCGATCCTGCCCATCGCGCGCCCCCGCTCCTCGGGGTCGAGATGCATCCACACCGCCGTGGCGAACACCGCATCGAACGTTCCGGTGTGCCGGCCCAGCACCACGTCCGGCAGAGCACCGTCGACCCAGTCGATCCCGCTGCCGGCATGGATGCGCTGCCCATGGGCCCGCAGCTGCGCAGTCGGCTCGACCGCCACGACCCGGTGACCCCGCGCCGCCAGCGCAGCGGCGTCCCGCCCGGTCCCCGCCCCCACATCGAGGACGCGCCCGGGCTCGACGGGAACCAGCGCAAGCACAGCCCGGTGCACCTCGTCGAAGCCGACCCCCTCGTACTGAACGGCCAACTCATCCGCCGCCTCGGCATACCCGGCGGTCCCTCTGACCCGCACACCGCCCTCCCCGCCGACCCCCTCCTCACCACGCATCCCCAAAGGCTACCGACGGCGATCGCGGCGGGCGCAGATCCGTCCGGTGATCCGGATCGGGGCCGTCGAGCCAGGGGCACGACGCGATCTTCGGGACGGGGGAGCGGCCGCGCGGTGGCCGCTCGTGAGTGAAGCAGGAAACAGAAGAGCCACCTAGTGATCTCACTAGGTGGCTCTGACCTGGTCTTACCAAGTCGGGGTGGCGGGATTTGAACCCACGACCTCTTCGTCCCGAATGAGGTCCGGTGTCGGCCCCGACCTGCCGCAACCGGAATGGTCGCAGGTCAGAGCGTCGGTAAGAGTTGGCCAGGAAGGCCTCCCGGGAGCCTCCCCGGGGAGATTTTCTCCCCAGCTTCTCCCAGGAAGCTCCGTCGCGGCTCACGCCTTCCTCGCCGATCGCCCCTCGTGGGGCTTTCCTGCCTCCACGGGATCTGTCGTGTCCAGTTCTGCGCCCGAAGCTGCATCGTCCCGGCCCCGCCCGCCGCGGCATAGAGCAACATCTGGGCGGTTACTGCTGAAGTCAGAACGCCGCCGCGATCCGCTGTCGTCGGCAAGTGCCCGCTCCAGTAGCGGTTTTGGAGGATTAGGTGCAAGCTGATCTTAGAGACTCCGCAGGTTAAAACAGGCGTCGCGCGGCCAGCCCAAAGAATCCCACACGATTTCGTTGTGGATGCCGTCTTCCAGGGCTCAATTTTTGCCCGCGTCAGTATGGAGGAGTCGTGGCGAAATCGCTCACAAAGCCAGAGGCCTTTGCCGTCGCGGAGATTGTCGTCGGTCGGTCACTCTCCGCACCTCAGGTGGCCGAGCTGGTTCGGTCTCATCTGGTAGAAAATTCGACCGCCCAAGAAGCGCTCACCATAGCCGAGCAAAATCCCGACAGCGTGGGCGCCATATACGACCTGGCCGATCATGTACGGAAAATCGGCAAGAACAAGAAGTTTCGGGCGGTTCTCCGTTCCCGCGTCGGCTACCGAAAATATGTTGCAGCTATCGGGGTGGCCCAAAGAACTGCGCGCGTACTGGCCGATCAAGACGATCTGACCGACTTGACTCGATTGGTCAAAAGTCGAATAGACGGCCAGGACGGCACGCTCGCCAACCTTAAAGAAACTCCGAGCGACCCATCGCTGATCCAAAGCTTGGCGCAGGACCTGCAAGAGCCTATGAGGGAGCGAGAATTTCGTGAGCGCGTTCGCGCTCTATGGCGGCCCCCGGGTCCGAAGTTTCGCCCTAAAGGCGATTAGTGAACTATCGACACCATTGCGCTGCATCGACTCGTTCAGTTGCCGAAGGCACTCAAATCGCCAGATGCGAGATGTAAAGAACGGGAAGTCAGATGATCGATATCGCGAAGGGTGTGCTCGCAGGAGGGTGGGCGCTTCTGGTCGGCTGGCTCCTACCGACTGCCATCAACGTCACGCTTTTCATCGTGCTGGTCATGCCGAGCCTGCAAGGCAAAGGCTACAGCGCAAAGGCAGTTGAAGACTCTGCTGGAGACGTGTGGCTCGTGATCGGCGCGGTCATCATGGCGGGACTGCTATTGAATGCCCTACAGACGCCCCTCTACCGAATGCTGGAAGGATATCTGTTCTGGCCGCAATGGGCGCACGATTTTGGGCGCTGGCTGCAGAAGAAAAGAAGGGCAAGGTTGGATAAGAAAGTCGGAAAATTGCAGAAGGCTATAAATGAAGGGAAGAGCAGGGCGCTGCGTCTTGGGATCACCGAAGAGAAGCGAGCCCTTTACCCTGTCGATGAAGACCAGGTTGCCCCCACTCGGCTCGGGAACGCCATACGGCAATTCGAAGAGTACTCATTCAATCGCTACCAGCTAGACACTCAGACTTTGTGGTACGAAATATCGGCAGTTGCGCCAAAAGAGGTATCACGCCAAGGCGATGTGGCTCGCAGTACAGTCGATCTATTCGTTTGTCTGCTTTTTGGGCACATTTTGGTTTCTCTCGCCGCTCTCGGCGCCGCCCTGTCGGGCGCCCAAAACAAGCCTATCCTGTGGATCACCTTTGCTGGACTAGTCGTCTTGTCGCGCATGTGGTACCACGTGGCATGCACATCTGCGGCAGAGTGGTCCGCCACGCAGCAGGCTCTCGCAAACTTGGGGCGCAAGCCCCTAGCCAAGGCGTTGGGGTTGGAATTGCCTGCAGATATTCTGGAAGAGCGCCGAATGTGGAGCCGAGTAACGTTGTTCGTTCAGGATGCATACGTTGACGGACAGCACGACTTCAGTGAGTTCCGGGGCGAGACAGAGACCAATGAAGAGCTTGAGGAAGTGCGAATTTCCGGGGCAGGGCTACGCAAAGTAAGATCCGAGAGGACCAAAAAAGGCTGATATGCGGCCGCCTGGAAGGCTCGGTCTTGGGGTCTGTATCTCTACAGAATCGATGGTTGACCCGCCGACTTAGGCGTCCCTGGTGCCAGACGAATCCCGCCCCGCCGTAGCGGGCGTCCGGCGGCAAGCGGTCCACCCGCAAGGCCTCCTTGCCGCGGGCATCCGCCTCCCACCACCGAGGATGTCTGTCCACGCTTCCGCGGGTACGCCCTCGTGCGACGCTTGGTTCAGTTGCTGGCGGACAAGGAGATCGAGTGACGGAGCAGGCAAACCCTCGCGGGACCTTCTTGAAGATCGCTGATCACGTGAAGGGGCGGATCGCCGCTGAACCCGGCATGGCCGAGTTGCCTTCGTTGGCGGAAGTCATGGATGAGCACGGCGTGAGCCGAGGTGTCGCCCTCCGTGCCTTCAAGGTGCTTCAGCAGGAGGGTCTAGCCGAGCCAGTGCCCGGTGCCCGTTGGCGCGTCGTACGAGCGGGGGCGGGGATGGATCGGCGGCCGCTTTCCGAGAGGATCGCCGAGCTCATCACTGCCGAGGGGCTAGACGTGGGGACACCTTTCCTGAGTGCGGGGGAACTCAGCACCCGTCTGGGAGCGTCCCGCCCCAGCATCAGCAAAGCCCTGGCCCAGTTGGAGGCCGCCGGCCTCCTCACCAAAGGGGGGCAGGGCAAGCGCAGGGCTGTCCGAGCCCTACCATCCCAACAGGAGGACTTGAAGTCTTGACCACCGCCACGCTCACGGAATGGGCCTACCCGCTCGCGGAGTCGCTGCTCGCCGAGTCGCTTCCCCGCCGCTGGAACCACTGCCTCGGCGTCGCCGAGCGGGCACGCGCCATCGCGGAGATTCTGGGCCCGGACGCCGAGCTGCTCGAGGCCGCGGCCGTTCTGCACGACATCGGCTACGCACCGGCCCTGGCGAAGACGGGGTTCCACCCGTTGGACGGTGCCCGCTACCTCCGGAGCGTCGGGGCCGACGAGCGCGTAGTACGGCTCGTCGCGCACCACTCCTGCGCGTGGATGGAGGCAGAAGCCCGGGGCCTGCGGGAGAAGCTAGAAGCCGAGTTCCCGCGGGAGGAGCAGCACCTGGCGGATGCCCTCTGCTTCTGCGACATGAACACCACGCCGGACGGCACGCCCACGAACCCGGTGGATCGGGTCAACGAGATCGCGGGCCGCTACGGGCCCGACAGCCTGATCGGGCAGTTCATCCGGCGCGCCGAGCCGGAGATCCTGCTGTGCACGGTCCGCGTGCTGAGCAGGCTCTCCGCGGCGAGGGCCGGCGCGGCTCAGCCGATGTAGGGCGTGCCCCGGGTCGTGTCCAGGGCGTGCTGGATCCGGAGCCGCATCGTGGAGTGAATGTCGAGGTCGGCCAGGTCTGTGGGGGGCACCCATCGGACCTGCGTCGTCTCGTTGCTCGTACGTATATCCCCGCCCACCGGGCGCGCCCGGAAGCACATGCTGAACTGCTGCCGCGCTTCGCCGTCGTCGTAGAGCATCACGTGGCCGGGGTCCGTGTAGATGCCGGACAGGTCGAGGACCTCGGCCTTGATACCGGTCTCTTCCCAGACCTCGCGTACGACGGTGTCGCTGATGGACTCGCCCACGTCGTGCCCGCCGCCAGGAAGGGCCCAACGGCCATTGTCGGAGCGCTGGATCATCAGCACTTCGCCGGCGTTGTTCTGGACGAAGGCCACGACGGAGGGGACGACGCTGTTGGCGGGCGGTGCGTCGGGGTCGTGAAGGTAGTCGATGCGTCCCATGCTCATGCTCCCGTGAAGTCGTCGTCGGCGACCTGGCGCGCCCGCCCCCAGGTCTGTTCGATGCTATTCGCGTACGTGTCGAAGAGGCCGCCCCCGGGGAGCCGGCGTAGGTGGAGGACCGGGGCCAAGTAGGCTCCGATGCCGTACACATGGGTGTTCACGAGCATCTCGTCGTCGGCCCGGAACAGCGAGTTGTACAGCGTCGCGTCGTGCAGCCGGATTCCGATGTCGGGGTGGCTGGCGAGTAGCGGACGGTAGTTCATGAGTGCATTGCGGATCTTGCCGTCCATGATCCTGTGACCCTCGTCGATGCCGCGCTGTCGGACGGCATCGCAGGCGGGGTCCCCCAGCAGGAGTCGCACTTGGGTGTTCGCCGACACCTTGTTCTTCAGGAGCTCGTGGAACTTCGGGTCCTCCGACAGCCAGAGGCCTGCGTAAACGAGCACGTCAACGCGTGTTTTGGCGCGGTCGTACATCTCACGCCAAAGCCCCGACGGCACCATGTGCCGGTGCGGGTAGACCGTCACGATCTCGGCCTTGCTCAGGTCGGTAAACGTCTCGACTGCCCGCTCGTCGTCCCACAGCGTCGTCACCGCAACGCCGAGCTGGGCCGCTACGGCGTACTGGTGGCGCCGGTACGGGACTTTGCCTTGCGTGATCCAGCGTTCCACGGTCTTCGCGTTGACTTCGATGGCCTCGGCGAGTCCCTGGACGGTCATCCCCTTCGCGAGCAGGGCGGACCGTAAGCGCTCATTGGACATCTACACCCCCAGGTGGGACGTCTTGGGAGCTCTTGACCGTAGCCAGAAGGCCCCGACCTGTCCATGCGCGGGGTAAACAACGCCCCTGACCTGGCGGGATTCTGATGGTGCGCCAGGAAGTCCCGGCGCGAAAGCGAAGAACCTCCGCGGTCCTGCTTGACGGGCCTGGATGCGATACCTGTAATAGAGGTACCGCATCGGTTCTGCGAGGAACGCGGAGCGGAGCCTTAGTCCCTCCTTGCCTGAAAGGGCTGGAGGGGCGAGGCACCCCGTACGACAAGGGGCCCCTGAAAGACGGGGCCGAGGGTCCCGGATCCCTGGTCAACCGGAGGGCTTGAGGCCGAAAGGCCACGTCTCCATACGCCTGAGACGGGAGCTCGCTCCCGAAGGAGACAGCAGTACGTGTTCGAGCTGCCCGCGGGCCCCCCTGGGTTCACGGCCGGTTGCCTCCTCCGCCCGTCCGCGCATCGGCGCCGTACGGGCGGGGCGCAGGGGAGCCGGAGTTCCTCCTGCTTCACCAACGACGTGCGCCCCCGGTGCTGGAACACCGGGGGCGCTGTTCGGTCCCGTTCCTGTGTGAGAGGAGCAAGACCCAATGAAGTCCATCGTTGCACGTCAGAAGCCCGTTACGGTGCTGCCGCCGGATCTGGAGCCGACGGCCGCCGAGCTGGACGCGATCGAGGCCGAGATGCCGGTCATCTCGGCCGAGGTCGAGCTGCTGGACGCCCTGATCGCCCTGCTGGACCGGCCCGCGAGCGAGTTCGACGCCCGCCGGATCCGCCGCGCGCACAACCGGGTGCTTGCCGCCCGTCGGGACCTGGCCAACCGGCAGGGCCCGAAGGAGGCGGCGTGAGCACCGGCCGGGCCCTGACCCGGCCGCAGAGGTTCGTTCTCGGCGCCGCATTCGTGCCGATGCTCGCCACCGGCGCAGCCGGCGGGGTGGGCACGTTCACCAACATCAAGGGCGCCTACGGCTCCGGGACCGCGCTCGGCGCGGTCGCCGCCGGTGAGGGCGCCACCGCTGTCCTCGCCCTGGTGCTGCTGGGGCTGACCATGCTGGGTCAAGCCTCGCCGCTCGTGGTGCGGGCAGGTCTGTGGCTGCTGCCGGCCGCCGCGTCCGTCATGGCTGCGATGGCCGCGGACGGGCCGGGTCGCACCGTCATCTACGCGGTGACGCCGATGGGCATGTGCGTGTCCGCGGAGGGCATGGCGTTCCTGGCCCGGCGGATCGTGGTCCACACCGACGGCCGTGACGCTGAGGCCGAGCACCGCGCCGCCGCGGTGGTGCGGTCGCTGGCCTTCCACCGGGCCCGCGCCGCTAACCACCCCGACGCCCGCGTACGCAAGTGGTCCGAACGCACCTCGTGGAGGCTGGCCCGCAAGGTCGGCACGGGAGATGTCTCGCTCGGTTCGCTTCTGCTGGACGTGCAGCGCGAGCGCGTCACCACCGGTGCGGACGTCGCGCTGGCGGACATGTTCGCCGTGGCCGTCACACCCGAGCGTCACGCCGTCACGGCGCCCGTGACGCCCGCCCTCCCCCCGGCCCCGGAACCGTCGACGGCGTCCGCCTCGCCCGCGGCCGAGGACACCCCCGTCACGGCACCCCGTGACGGGGAAGACACGCAGGTCAACCCGGCAATGCCGACCTCTGAGGAGGAGAGCGTCACAGCCGCCGTCCCGCCCGTGACGCTGGACGAGGTCGCGGCCGTGGCGGGCGTGCCCACGCCCCATCCCGCAGAGCCGCTCACGGACGTACAGCTGGTGGTGGTGCTGCGGCACCTGCGCTACGCGGACGACCCGCCGCTGTCCTACCGGCAGGCCGTCACGGCCTTCCGTGACGCCGGGTTCGTCGGCGGAGAGCAGCGCATCCGCTCCGCCTGGGGCGCCCTGATGGCCCAGGAAGAGAGCACCCCGTGAGCGCCCTCCCCGTCTACCCGTGGCGCCTCGCCCCGCAGGGACTGGCGACGCGCCGCCAGCTCCGCGCCGCCGGGCTCCGGCCCGGCGGTCAGGACGTCGCCGCGCAGCTCGAACGCTCCCGCCATCGGCGGGGCCCGCTGGTCGCGTTCCTGTACCGGATCGACCGCGCCCTGCCCGTCCGACCCATGACCCCCGCGAAGCGGGAGGCCCTGAACCGGGCGAACACCGCCCGCCGTACCTGCCCCGCCTGCGGCAGGGACGCGGGCTACGTCATCCCGCCCTCGCTCGGCATGTGCGCCCCGTGCGCCTACCCCGACGAACAGCACATCACCTGACACACCTCGACCTGATCAGGAGATCTCTGTGACCGCGCAGAACGCACAGCCCAGCACCGCCACCCCGGCCACGCAGGGTTCGTTCCACTGGGTCCTCACGCTGGAGGTGCCCGGCCGGATCACCGCCACCCAGTTCGGGACCTGGAACGTGCGCCCCGGCTCGACCCGGCACGACGTGTTCCTGGCCATCAGGCAGGAGGTTGCCGGCCGGTACCCGGAGCTGGCCAACGCCAACGTCATGTTCTTCGCCCTGGAGCCCAACCAGCTCTAAACCACACCCAGCGGGGCCCGGCCCTCTCCACCACAGATCCAGCCGGGCCCCTACCTCTTGGAGGCCTGTTCAGCATGACGGAAACCCTCAATGCTCCAACAGTCCCACCCCCTGCGACCACCACCCCGGCAGCAGCCGCCGCCCCCGCTCCTGTGACTCCTGAACCGGTGGACCACACGGCGGGCGGCTGGCCGGTCGTGCCGCTGTCCCTGGCTGGGGTGAACAGCACGGCCGGGCTGGTCGGTTCGGCCGCCCTCGCCGGCGGCCCGCTGGCCGCCGCGCTCGCGATGACTGGTGCAGCTGTCCTCGCTGTCGCCGCCACCCGCACCAGCAACAAAGCCCGGCAGAACGCCGCCTCACGCGCTCGTGCTGGCGCCACGGCGTCGACCCGCAACGGCGCAGGGTCCGGCATGGGCCGGGTGCCGGGCCAGTCCAGGCGGGCCGTCGGACTGAAGTCCGCCGGGCTCCGCTCCTCCGCCGGCCGCCGTGCTGGCGGGGCCGGGGGCGGGTTGAAGTCGGCCGCTGGCCGCGTGGCTGCCCGCGTGCCGGGTGGTCGGCGGGCCGCGCAGGCGGCGGCGCTGCGGGCAGCGGTGGGCCAGGCGGCACCGTCGCGTGCGGCGCGCCGGGCCCAGACCACGACCGCCCGCCGCGCCGTCGCCGACGCCCGCCGCGCAGCAAAGGCCACCGCCCACACTCCTGCCAGCAACCGGCCCACCCCCGGCGGTACCGGAACGAAGGCCCCGACCAGCGGACACCGCCGGACTGGTGCCCGGTCGGTGGCAGGCCGGGCGGCGGCCGGTGTCCGGGCCGGTGTCGGCAGGGTGCGGGATCGCGCGGTGGCCGCCAGCCGCAAGGCCCGAGACCGGCAGGCCGCCCGGCAGGTCCAGGCCGCCGAGAAGTCCGTGAAGTCCGCCGCCCGCACCCGGCGGGTGGCTGAACTGTCCCGGCCGGCACAGAAGGCCGCCCGCCGGGCCCTGCTCCGATCCGCCGCCCGCTACCAGGCCCGCCGTATCGGCGCCGCGATCCTGGCCGGCCTCGCCGGGATCGTCGGCATGGCCACCACCCCGCTGGGCCGAAAACTCGGCCTGGCCTTCCTGATCCACCCCGGCCGCCGCCTCCTCGCGTGGCTGACGGGCAAGGCCCGCGCAGCCCGCGAGGCCCGGGACACCGCGATCCGCGCCGAGCTCGCCGATGCCGAGACCGCTGCCGAGCAGCAGGCGACGGCGGAGCAGTCCGAGCAGGACAACCCGATCGGGGACCGGGTCGAGCGCCCCGACTCCCCCACCACCATCCCCTCCGCACCGTCCACGACCACCGCCCTGGGAGGCGCCGTGAGCACCAGCAGCACCGGTTTCCGCTTCGAGGAGCTGGCGGCCGAGATGGAGCAGGCCGCGCAGGCCTACGAACCGGACTCGGCGATGGAGATCCTCGCGATGATCGAGGGCCTGCCCTACGCCCTGGCCTCGGTGGCGAACGTGATGAAGATCCTCGCCGAGCGCTCCGACTCCGAATTCCCCCTGGACAAGGCGGTCGCCGAGACGTTCCGGGACGCCTTCGGCGCCGTCATGGCCGCCTCCTCCCTCTCGGAGGAAATGGGCCCGATCTTCCGTCGGGTTCACGAGGCGGACATCGCCCGGCACGAGGACCCCCGCAACGGCATCGAGGCCGAGAAGGGCTGGAACGTCTGATCATGGCCACCACCCCGAACAAGAAGAAGGCTTCGGGGGTGCCGCTGGACTGGGCGGCCGGTCACGGACCCGTGACCGGCGCCCTGTCCGCCACCACCGGCGCCTACGCCGTCGCCGCCATCGGCGCCGCCACCCACATGCCCCCCGCCTGGGCCCTCACCATCGGCGCAGTCGGCGCGGTCGGCCACACCGCCGCCGGCCTGCGGCAGCGTCTCGCCGGCCGCACCCTGGCCACCCGGGCCGCGTCCTGGCTCCTGGCCGGCGGCTGGACCACCTGGGCCGCCGCCACCAGCCCCCTGTCCTGGGCGGCCCTGGGATCGCTGGCCACCCTCGGAATCGGCATGGCCGCCGCCGCACGCGCTAGCGGCCTGTATGAGGAGGGCCGGGAGAACGTTGCTCTGGAGCAGGCCGCACTCGAGGTGGCGCGGGAGCTGTCGGCAGAGCGCAGGGAGATCGCCGCGGAGTGGGCCGACCGCGTCCAGCGCGTCTGCGGTGTGAGCCTGAAGATCCTGGCGGTGGAGATGTGGCCGACCGGGACCGGGTTCACCATCGACGCCGAACTCCCCGGCGGCGGAACCACCTACGACCGGATCGCGCGCGAGAGCGCCCGTCTATCCGCCGACGCCCGTCTGCCGCACGGCTGCACCGCCGCCGCGTCCCCCGGGATCGACCAGGGTCGGGTGCTGATCGACGTCACCACCGTTAACGTCCTGGCCGAAGAGATCACCTATCCGGCCGAGTACGGGCCGCTGTCCATCTACACCGGCCTGCCCTGGGGCGTGCGCACCGACGGCCGGCCCGTCCCGGTCTACCTGCGCGAGCAGTGCGCACTCCTGGTGGGCCCGACCGGGTCCGGCAAGACCAACTTCGTCCACACGATCCTGGCGGGCATGGCCCGCGCCACGGACATCCTGCCGTGGGTGATCGATCTCAACGCCGGGTCCGCCGGCCTGCCCTGGGTCCGCCCCGCCCTGGGAGCTGAGGAGGGGCAGACGGTGCGGCCGGGGGTCGACTGGCTCGCCTCCACGCCGGAGGAAGCGCACCGGATGCTGGACGCGGCGATCGCGATCGCCAAACGGCGCAAGGTCGCCTACCAGGATCTGATGGCCAAGGCCAACACCGATCTCCTGCCGGTCTCGCATGAGCTTCCGCAGATCATGCTGATCGTCGACGAGGGTGCGGAGATCCTGATCAGCACCGACCGGACCCTGCGGGCCCTAGCTGAGAAGATCTACGAACTCATCAGGATCTCTCGCGCCATGGCCATCCGCACCGTTCTCACGGCTCTCGGCGCCACCGGTTCGGTCCTGGGCAACCTCCTGATCCGCCGCGAAGCTAAGGTCCGCGCCGCCCTGACTGGTGGCGAGAAGGAAGGCATGGACCTGGCCAAGATGTTCCCCAACGCCAACGGCGTGCGCGTCGAACAGGCCCCCTACAAGGGCTCCGGGTTCCTGGGCACGCCCGAGTCACCCACGGCCCTGTTCAAGTCCTGGCGGATCACCCCGAACCAGATCCGCGACATCGTCCACGCCACCTCCGACCGGCACCCCCGCCTGGACGACGTCTCCGCCAAGGCGGCCGGCCCGGACTACGCCCGCCGCTGGGACCAGGCACGGACCGCCTGGATCACCAACCCCGGCGACGACCCCGCCCCCTCCGCTCCGACCTCAGGTGCGACGGGCGGTGCGGCCGGTGGGCTGGCGCTGTCCGCGTTGCAGGACACCGGCACGCAGGTGCAGGCCCCGGCCAGCGAGGAGGACCGCCTCGCGGCGGCGTTCCGCCAGCAGCTCGACGAGCTGTTCCCCAGCGCCCCCGCACCGGAAGCGGAACCCACACCGGCGCCCCGGCCGGAGGCGGGCGGGCTGAACCTGTCCGCGCTCCGCGACGAGCCCGACGACGCCGCCCGGCAGGCCGCACTCGCCGCGCTGAAGGCGGCCGGCCCGGCCGGGACGGGGGCGTCCGCGATCGCCCGCGTCCTCGCCGAGGCACACGGGACGAACCGGCAGACGATCAGCGGATGGCTCCAGGAATGGGCCAAGGACGGCACCGCCATCCGCGTCGGGAGCGGGACCAAAGTCCGCTACATCCACCACACCCACGCCCCCGAGCAGTAGCCGCAAGGCCGCTTGTCGCCCCATCACGGGAAAGCCCCTCCGGAGCCGCCTGCCGACGGAATCGGGGCTTTGACCTCGGAGGCGACAAGCGACAAGACAAGACAAGCGACAAGCCGCACGACAAGACAGACGACAAGCACCCGACAAGCCACCGCGGGACCACACCTAAACGTTTAGGGGTGGTCCCGCCCCGCTGAAGGGACCACGTTGTGCACACCGAGCCCACTCTCCCGGGCACCGCCCCCGCCACCCGCTACGGCGACCCCATCCACCGCCCACTGCCCGTCCAACCGCCGGTGGTGCTGCCCGCGGACATCCCGCCAGGCGTCGAATGGGTCACCCTCCCCAACGGGGTGCGGACCCTGGCCTACACCCACCCGCAGCCTGGACCGGACCGCGAACCGGAACCGGCCCGCCAGGCGGAGCCGATCCCGCGGTGGGCCCGCACCACCGCCCTCCTCGCACCGACCATCGGCGGCGGGATCGGCGCCGCCGGATTCGGCATCTCCTACGCAGCCCCCGGAGTCCTCGCCATGGCCGACGCCCTCTGGGCCGCCGCGGCACTCATCGCCGCCGGCACCGCCGCACCCCTCCTCCTCCGCGCCGGACGCGGCACCAGCCACCGCGGCGGGCCCGTCCAGCACATCACGCAGAACATCACCGCCAACGGCCTCTTCGGACGTGCCACCGGCACCCTCAACAACCGCTGAGGAGAACCCGCATGGATGATTCCGTCCCGCCCCTCACCGACCGGATCCATGACGCATTCGCCCTGCTCACCGGCCAGCGCACCGTGCGCTGCCCCGAACCCGGATGCCGTGTCAGCGTCCGCTACCGCGCCGTCACCCCCGCCGAGGCCAAGCGCCTCACGGACCTCGCCACCGACCACACCCTCCACGGCTGAGGAGTAGGCCGTGCTCCGGATCCGCATCCAGCACGTCACCTGGCCCCGCCGGGCCCTGATCCTGACCGACACCCCGGACCCAAACTGCCCCGACTGCCGGGGCGGGGGCGGCTTCAACCACGACTACGGCGACTACGACACCGGCGAGTACGCCGGAACCGAATGGGAGCCCTGCCCCTGCTGGGACGAGGACCGCCACTGGCTCCTCCTCCCGCTCACCATCCCGCGTCTGCGGCGCAGGCAGGCCAGCCCGGACCCGTGGGGCGGCTACGACGACGAGCCCCCGTTCTAGCAACGCGAAGGGCGGCCCCGTCTCGGCAAAGTCCGGGCCGCCCCACGTCCAGCTCCAACCACAGATCTGGAGGACTCCAGCATGACCCACACCACCCCCTTTCCGCGAGGCCGTGCGCTGCGGCTCCTGGACGCGTATTGCTGCCAGGGCGGCGCCGGGGCGGTGGCCGCGTGATCCGCGCGACCGGCCACCTGCGGACCGCGCTCTGGCTCGCCGAGATCGGCCTGCCCGTGCTGCCGCTGCGGGAGGGCAAACTCCCCTTCGGGAACTGCCGCTCCTGCACCCGCTCGGCATGCGGCGACCGGCCGAACATGAAGGCCGCCGGCCCCTGCCAGTGCCCGGCCCCCTGCCACGCCTGGGCCGCCGCCACGACCGACCCGGCCGTTCTCACCTCCGCCGCGTGGGCGGGAGCCTGGCGGCAGGCTCAGGCCGTCGCCTACCACCCCGGCGGCGCCGGGCTCACCGTCGTCGACCTCGACAACCCCGACGCGGTCGCATGGGCCCGCCAGAACCTCCCCGCAACCAAGACCGTGGCGACCACCCGCGGCGAACACTGGATCTACCGGGGCGCCATGGGCTCGGCGAACGGCGTCCGCCCGGGCGTCGACCTGAAGTCCACGATGGTCTACGCCCGATGGCGCGGCCCCGGCGCCGGACCCATGGCCGCTCTGCCGGACGCCGTGCGTGCGCTTGTCGTCAAGCACCCCACCCCGGCCGGGCCCGCGCTGTCTGCCGCTGTCCCCGCCCCGGCCGGGGGTGGGGAGTGCCCCCACCGCGCGCCGGCCTACCTGGAGCGCGGTATCGCCATGGCGGAGCAGCGCATCTTCGCCGCCGACAGCGCCATCCACCACACGGTGTACCGGACGTTCCTCGCCGTGCTGTCCGTTCACGGGCGGTGCGGCTGTCTCAACGAGGACGACATCGACCGGCTGTTCACCGCCGCTCAGACCAAGGGGGAATCCCTGCGGCATTGCATGGCGGCGTGGGAGAACGCCCGGATGCGGCTGGGGGTGTAATCGTGCCCGAGGAGGAGAAGACTCCGGCCCGCGAGATCATCACCGACTACGCGCAGGCCCACTTCCGGTACTTCCGCACGACAGAGGGCACCGTGTACGCGCAGCGGAACGGCCACCCCGTCGCCCGGCCGATCCGGTCCCAGGGCACGACCGGCAGCCATCGCCAGGAACTCATGGTGGGCTTGTTCAACGACGGGCTCGGCGTGTTCAACGGCACCGCCCTGAAGGAGGCGTTGGACTTGATCGAAGCACTCGCACTCAGCCAGGACGTACAGGCCACCCACATCCGGGTCGCGCCCGGCTTCGACGGTGCGACGTGGCTGGACCTGGGCCGCGATGACGGCCGATCCGTCCGCATCCACCCCACCGGCTGGGACATCAGCATCCCCGACCCGCGCGAGGTGTGCTGGCGGCGCACCCAGCTCACCGGCGAACTGCCCCTCCCCGAGAAGGACACCGACGGCAAGGGCATCGACGCCCTGCTACGGCTGTGCAACTTCGCGAACGCCGAGAGCGAGTGCCTGGCCGTGGCGTGGCTGATCGGCTGCCTGGAACCGTCCGTGCCCGTCCCCGCCCCGTTCCTCACCGGCCCCCAGGGCGCCGGCAAGTCCACCGGCGGCCGCATGCTCGTGCGGATCATCGAGGGCATGACCGGTGACCTACGCCGGGCACCGAAGGACGAGGAGAACCTGATCACCGCGGTGGCGGCCGGATGGGTCACCGCCCTGGACAACCTGTCCCACCTGCCGCCGGACCTGTCCGACCTGATGTGCTGCATCGTCACCGGCGCCGAAAGCATCAAACGCGCCCTGTTCAGCGATGGCGATGTCCACCGCTCCCGCTACCGCCGCCCGTTGCTGCTGACCGGCATCGACGTGGGCGTCATCCGCCCCGACCTCGCCGAACGCCTCCTGCCGCTCCGTCTGGAGCGGCCCCGGGTGCGGCGGACGGAAGCCGAGCTGTGGGCGGAGTACGCGCAGGTGCTGCCCGTCATCCTCGGCTCGCTGCTGGACCTGACCGTGAAGGTGCGGGCCACCGAGGCCGACATCCCCACCGACCTGCGCATGGCCGACTTCGCCCACCTCTGCGCCCAGCTCGACGCGGCCACCGGCCTCGCAGCGCTGGCCGCGTACCGGGCCAGCCTCGACGACCTCAACGACGACGTCATTGAAGGCGACCTCCTCGCGCAGACCGTCCTCAAGCACGCCGCGGGCCTCGACCCGGGCGAGGAGGTGCGGATGGCCTCGACCGAGTGGCTGCACGCCCTCACCCAGCTCTACACCGGCGAGGACTTCCGCCCCCTGCCCAAGGGCTGGCCGACCACCGGCAAGGTCCTTTCCGACCGCCTCAAGCGGCTGCAGCCCACGCTCGCCGCGCGCGGTGTCCTCGTGGACTGGGGCCGCACCAAAGCAGCCCGCTATATCGAGATGACCCGCCCGGCCCCACCCGCACCCGTCCAGCGCGACCCGATGTTCTGACCGGACCGGCCGCCGACCGGCCAGGCACAGGCAAGAAGAGCACCCGGCCCCCGGGCGGGCGTGCTCTTCTTGCCGTTCCGGCGGAACGCCGGCCCAAAGGGCGTGCCGCTTTGCGGCTCCTTCTTCATGCCTGAAGGCGCGCACGACAACAGACACCACCCCTCTCTTTTTCCTAAGAAGAGAGACGCTGCGTCACCCACGTCACCACAAGCGCACTAACCGCCCCTGAGCTGCCCACACAGGGGTGACGTAGACGCCCCCGGCTGTGTCAGCACGCGTCACCCTCGTCACCGGCCTGCGTCACCCCAGGGCCCGGGTGACACAGGCCGGTGACACACGCTATCCCCCTGTGTCACCGAAAACCGCAGGTCAAGACGGCAAATGACACAGGCGACGCGGTGACGCAGAAGTCCGAGCCTCGGACAGGCGCGGACTTCCCGCATCGTCCAGCACAGCCCGCCGAGAGGACAGGACCAGCCCGTGAAGCGAGACCCTCTGCCCCACCTCTACTACCCGGCCGACGTCGCCAGGGCGCTCGGCAAGTCTGAGTGGTGGGTCAAGGAGCAAGCACGCAACCACCGGATCCCCTATACGAAGCCAGGCCGCGCCTACCGGTTCACGGCCGAGCAGTTCGCGGAGATTCTCCGTCTCTTCGCCGACGGGCCGAGCGGCCCGAGCGTGCCTCCACAGCCCCGGCCCACCTCGGTCCGGGTGCCGGGGGCGCTGCCCAAGGTCCCGAGGCCGGCGCCGGCCGCACGGTTGCGGGCACGCCCCCCACGCCGCACCGCCCACCTGAAACAACAGCAGGACGCCGCATAAGACCGCCCCGCCCGGCCGATCCGGGCGGGGCTCATTCGTAGAGAGAGCACTTTGGGATTCGCAGAGAACCGCGGGGAGTACTGGCGCGGGCGGTACAAGATCGCACCCGGCAAGTACGGCACCGTCGCCGACGAGTACGGCAAGACCATCCGCTTCCGGACGAAGCGCGCCGCCGAGAAGGCGGCCGCTGTGGAGGAGGAGAAAGCCCTCACCGCCAGCCGGGCCACCGCGGCCCCGGAACCCGAGCGGATCACGTTCGGCGACTACGCGAGCAGGTGGTACGAGGGCCAGGACCTCGCCGCCTCCACCATGCAGAACTACCGCCGGCACATCGAGGAGCACCTGCTCCCGCAGTTTGAGGACGCCATCGTCAGTGAGATCACGAAGGGGGAGATCGATGCGTGGGAGCGCAGCGAGCGAGAGCGTGGGTACGCCGCCAGCAGCATCAAGACGTGGCGCGGCACTCTGCACCTGATCCTCGCTGATGCGGTCGACGAGGAACTGCGCGAGTCGAACCCCGCGACCCGCCGCCGGGGCCGCGGCAAGCGGGCCGGTCGATCCCGGAGCCGGGGCCCCGAGAAGGTGGTGACGTCCGCCCTCGGCGTGCTGCTGATCGCCGAGCGGGCTGCTCTGCTGTCGGGTCGGGACGACGAGTTCGTCGGTGTCGTGCTCAAGGGCTACACCGGCATGCGATGGGGCGAGGTCGTCGGCCTGGAGACCGAGTTCATCCGTCCTGCGGCCGTGCGGGTCGAGCACCAGCTGTACGAGCTGGACTCCGGCGAGCTGCACCGCTGCCCGCCGAAGGACGACTCCTATCGGACGATTGATTCGCCGGGCTGGCTCTCGAACCTGCTGGCCGGCCAGATCGCACGGGCGGGGGAGAGACCGTGTGAATGTCATGGGCGGCGGTACCTGTTCAGCGGGCACGCGGCCGCCAATGGCGCGGCCCGCCGGCCCGGTGCCAAGCTGGCCGACGTGGCGCGCGCGGCCGGGGTCTCCACCGGCACGGTCTCGAACGTGCTGAACCGTCCTGGCTCGGTGGCCGAGGCGACGCGGGCCGTGGTCGAGAAGGCCATGGCAGACCTCGGGTACGTCAGAGCCTGGGCGTCCGGGGAGAACGCGGCGCACTGGAGGCGGAACGGCTTCGCGACCTGGCTGTTCCACCCGGCCGTGACCGGCTGGTACCCGAAGAAGTCGCCGCAGGAAGCGCGTCCGGTGCCGTTGATCGCGGAACCCTGGCCGGGCATCCCGGCCCGCGGCCGGGGCGCCGCCGGCCGTGCCGAGGCGTCGTGGGTGCCGATCGCGCCGGGGCTCACGCCCCACGGGCTTCGACACAGCCACAAGACGATGATGGACGAGCTCCGGACGCCCCCCAAGCTCATGGACGAGCGGATGGGGCACGAGGACGGCTCGGTCCAGGCCCGGTACTCCCACATCACACCCGAGATGCGCCGTGAGCTCCTCCGCGGCCTGACCGAGATGTGGGAGGGCGCACTCGCCGTACGTCGGCGGATGTCGCCGGGGTCGCCTGTGGCCGTCCTCGATGCGCTGCTGAGGGCAGGAGCGTAGGGGCGAGCCGGTAGCCGTTTCGGGGGAAGTTTCTCCCAGGATTCTCCCGAGAGGCCGGGGAGAAACAGTCAGAGCCGGTGTCCTTGGAAGGACACCGGCTCTGAGCTGGTCTTACTCTGTCGGGGTGGCGGGATTTGAACCCACGACCTCTTCGTCCCGAACGAAGCGCGCTGCCAAGCTGCGCTACACCCCGATCGCCGCCGTTTTCGGGCCTTCGCCCTGGCGACATCGATTACTTTAGCGGACCCTCGGCCGGAGACGAAATCCGGTTTTCGCGGGGCGGTGCCCGGGCGGGGTCAGGCCTTCGGGGCCAGGGTCAGCAGGGTCGCCTCCGGGGGGCAGGCGAAGCGGACCGGCGTGAAGCGGTTCGTGCCGCAGCCCGCCGAGACGTGCAGGTAGGCGCGGCGGCCGTCCGCCTCGTGCGTGGACAGGCCCTTCACCCGGTCGGTGTCCAGGTCGCAGTTGGTGACGAGCGCCCCGTAGAAGGGGATGCACAGCTGCCCGCCGTGCGTGTGGCCCGCCAGGATCAGCGGGTAGCCGTCCGAGGTGAAGGACTCCAGCGAGCGCAGGTACGGGGCGTGCACCACGGCGATCGAGAAGTCGGCGTCCGGCTCCGGGCCGCCGGCCACCCGCTCGTAGCGGTCCCGCTTGATGTGCGGGTCGTCGAGGCCGGTGAAGGCCAGCTCCAGGCCGTCCAGCTTCAGGCGGCCCCGCGTGTTGGTCAGGTTCACCCAGCCCGCCGCGTCGAAGGCGTCCCGCATGCCCTCCCACGGGTTGTGCACGGCGCCGACGACCGGCTTGTTGCCGTTCAGGCCGTGCCGCCCCTGCACCTTCTCGATCAGGTAGCGCCCGGGGTTGCGCAGCCGCGGCCCGTAGTAGTCGTTCGAGCCGAAGACGTACACGCCGGGGAAGTCCATCAGCGGGCCGAGCGCGTCGAGCAGCTCCGGCACGCCCTCGGTGTCGGAGAGGTTGTCGCCGGTGTTCACGACGAAGTCGGGGCGCAGCCCGGCGAGGGACTGCAGCCAGGCACGCTTCTTGCGCTGCCCGCTGACCATGTGGATGTCGGACACCTGGAGCACGCGCAAGGGGCGCATCCCCGCGGGGAGCACCGGAACGGTGATCCGGCGAAGGCGGAAGGACCGCGCCTCGAAACCGGCGGCATAGGCCACACCCGCGGCCCCCACCGCCGCGATTCCGGCGGTGACCTTCAGGGGTACTCCGTAACGCGCACGCATGGCCCCATGGTCTCAGACCCGGAAAACCGGCGGGCGCCACCGGCCCTGCACCTGGCAGACTCGGGGCATGACCACGCTCAAGGCCAAGCTGCAGGATGACCTCACCACCGCGATCAAGGAGCGCAACGAACTCCACTCGTCCACGCTGCGACTGACCCTCGCCGCGATCACCAAGGAGGAGGTCGCGGGCAAGGAGGCGCGCACCCTCTCCGACGACGAAGTCCTCAAGGTGATCGCCAAGGAGGCGAAGAAGCGCCGCGAGGCCGCGGAGGCGTTCGCCCAGGGCGGCCGTGCCGATCAGGCCGCGCGTGAGACGGAGGAGGGTGAGTTCCTCGACACCTACCTGCCCAAGCAGCTCTCCGACGACGAGCTCGGCGCGATCGTCGCGCAGGCCGTCGAGGAGGCCCGGGCCGCGGGCGCCGAGGGGCCGCGGGCCATGGGCGCCGTCATGAAGATCGTGACGCCCAAGGTGGCCGGGCTGGCGGAGGGCGGCCGGGTGGCCGCCGCCGTGAAGAAGCACCTGGCCTGAGCACGTAACCGGAAGGGCCCCGACACTTTTGGTGTCGGGGCCCTTCCCTTTCTGCTGCTGTCTGCCGCTGCCGTCGCCGGCTACTGCGTGTCCGGGCCGCCGATCAGGCCCGGCTCCGGGGTGATTCCCGGGACCGGGACGTTCGGGGAGCCGCCCGTCGTGGTGCCCGTGGTGCCCGTGGTGCCCGTCGAACCGGTGGATCCGGTGGTGCCGCCGGGCTTGCCCGGCTTACCGGGCTTGTTCGGCTTCCCGGGCTTCGGGCCCGTCGGGTTGCTGGGCCGGCCGCCGCCGACCGGCGCGCCGCCGCCGTCGAGGCCGACCGTGGCGAAGTTCGGGGCCTCGCGGCCGGACAGGGCGCCGGAGACCGCCTGCTTCCAGATCGGGCCGGGCAGCCCGCCGCCGTAGACCTTCTCGAAGTACTGGCCGCCGATGTTGATGTTCTCCATCGACACCTGCTTGGCGCCGCCCGAGCCGACCCAGGTCGCACCGGACATGTTCGGCGTGTACCCGACGAACCAGGCGTTGTAGCGGTTGTCGGTGGTACCGGTCTTGCCCGCGTTCTGCCGGTCGGTCAGGCCCGCCTGGGTACCCGTACCCGAGTCGACCACGCCGAGCAGCAGCGTGTTGATGGTGTCGGCGGTCCGCTCCGCCATGACGCGGTCGCACTTGGACTTCGGCACCGACAGGGCCTTGCCGTGCGCGTCCGTGATCGACTCGATGGAGACCGGCGTGCAGTACGTGCCGCGGTTGGCGAAGGTCGCGTACGCGTTCGCCATCGTCAGCGGCGACATGCCCTCGGTGCCGAGTGCGATGGCCGGGACCTCGGGCAGCTTGCTGCCGTCGGCGGGGATCACCCCGAGCTTGGTGGTCATCTCGGTCACCGGGCACAGGCCGATTTCCGCGATCATCTCCGCGAAGTACGTGTTGACCGACTTGGCCATCGCGTCCCGCAGGTTGTACGCGCCGAACTCGGACAGCGACTCGTTCGGCACCCGCTCGTGGTCGGTGTTCACCCAGGGCTTGTCGCCACAGGTCTCCACGGGGCCGGGGTACTCGATCTCCTGCGCGGTGGTGTACACCTTGCCCGCCGGCATGCCGTTCTCCAGCGCCGCGGCCGCGACGAACGGCTTGAACGTCGAGCCCGTCGGGAAGCCGAAGTTCGAGCCGCCCATCCGCTTGTCGACGGAGAAGTTGATCTGCGTCTCGTTCTTGCCGAAGCCGTACGGCTTGGACTGGCCCATCGCGAGGACCCGGCCGGTGCCCGGCTGGACCAGGGTGACGGCCGTGGCGACCTTGTCGTCCTGGTTGACGTGGTCCTTGATCGACTCGTTGACGGAGTCCTGCGACTGCGGGTCCAGCGTCGTACGGATGGTCAGGCCGCCCAGGTTCCACAGCTTGGCCCGCTCCTCGCGGGTCTTGCCGAACGCCGGGTCGGTCAGCACCGTGTTGCGCACGTAGTCGCAGAAGAAGCCCGCACCCCTGACTGCGGTGATGCAGCCGCTCTTGGGCCGGGTCACCTTCAGCACGACCGGCTTCTTCTTCGCCTCGTCGGCCTCCGTCTGGGTGACCTCCTTCAGGTCGGCCATCCGCTGGAGGACGACGTTGCGGCGCTTCATGGCCTCCTGGGAGTCGTTGACCGGGTCGTACCGGCTGGGCGACTGCACCAGGCCGGCGAGCAGCGCCGACTCGTCGAGGGTGAGGTCCTTGGCCGGCTTGCTGTAGTAGCGCTGGGAGGCGGACTCGATGCCGTACGCCTGCTGGCCGAAGTACGTGATGTTGAGGTAGTTCTCGAGGATCTTCTTCTTCCCGAGCTCCTCCTCGACCTGGATCGAGTACTTCAGCTCGCGGACCTTGCGCCCGAGGCTCTTCTCCTGGGCCTCGCGCACCTTCGTCTCGTCGTCGCCGGCCTCCTCGACGAAGACGTTCTTCACGTACTGCTGCGTGAGCGTCGAGGCGCCCTGTGCGGCGCTGCCCTCCTGCGCGTTCTGGTTGACCGCGCGCAGGATGCCCTTGAGGTCGACCGCGCCGTGCTCGTAGAAGCGCGAGTCCTCGATGGCGACGATGGCCTTCTGCACGTACGGGGAGATGGCCGTGAGCGGCACCACCTGCCGGTCGCGCGAGTAGACCATGGCGATCAGGCCACCCTCGGCGTCCAGAATCGTCGTGCGCTGGCTCAACGGGGGTGTCTTGAGGTTGGCCGGGATCTCGTCGAACCCCTCGACCGTGCCCTTTGCGGCGAGTCCCAGGGCGCCGGCGCCCGGGATCGCGATGCCGGCCAGTACGACGCCGGCGAGAACGGACACCCCGAGGAACTTTGCGGCCTGTTGCGGCCCCGTGAGCCCGGCGCCCGAGCGCTTCTTTCCCATGGAGGGCAGCCTACGTTCTCATTCACCGGACACGCGCGAATGCCTTGGCCTAAGCTGTCCCCAACTGTCACAGCAGTGTGGTGCGACATCAACCCCCCGGCTTGATTTTCACCCTTCCCGAATGGGGTGGACTCATGTCCGAATCTCGTTCTTCACTCTGACGGCCGCTCGTCCCGACTCCGCCGATTACACCCGAATCGCCGGAATGGTCGGGCATGTCGCCGGATCACTCCGTCGGGTGATCTGCCGCTTACCCATAGTCCGTTCGGACCATTCAAGATTGGGCCCGTCGGGGGTGTTGCACTGTGCTCGCCTTCCGTAACGTCCTCAACTGGCAGCGGTGAATATGCCGCTACCGCCGTGGGGGAGCCTCGATTCGGGAGAGGACGGCGCCGGGATGGGCTGGGTTACCGACTGGAGTGCGCAGGCAGCCTGCCGCACTACCGATCCGGATGAACTGTTCGTTCAAGGAGCGGCACAGAACAGGGCCAAGGCGGTGTGCACCGGGTGTCCGGTGCGGACCGAGTGCCTGGCCGACGCGCTCGACAACCGTGTCGAGTTCGGAGTATGGGGCGGAATGACCGAGCGGGAGCGCCGCGCACTGCTGCGCAGGCGTCCCACCGTCACCTCGTGGCGACGGCTGCTCGAAACCGCCCGCACGGAGTACGAGCGCAGTACGGGCATCCTCACCGTGGATGTGGATGTCAATGGGGAGATTGACGTTCCGTACGAGACCTACGCGGCGGCCGGGTAGCCGCTGTCGACCCGCCCCGTCCGCCCCCGGGCGAGCGGCGAGAGGTCTGCATTCCGTACGAACGCCTACGCTCCGGCCGGCACCCCGGCCGCGAGTCGTTCTCCGATGGCCCGAAGCCCGGCGAGGTCGTGCACATCGCCGGGCAGGGCGGCCACCTCCGTCACCGCCACCTCCGGGTGCAGTGAGGTGAACCGGTCGCGCGTGCGCTGCTCGCGCGCGATCACCTGCATGCGCTCGGCGTGCAGGCGCAGCAGCCCGGCCGTGATCAGGTCCACGTCGTCGGTTTCCGTCTCGGTGTCCGTCTGGGCGTCCGCATCGGATCCCGGGCCGTCGGCAGTGGGGGAGCCGGTCTCGGGAGTCGACGCGGGGTCGAGGCCCTCGGCGTCACGAAGTCCAGCTTTCCCGGACTCCTGATCGACAATGCCGCCTTCCTCAAGATTCTCTGCGGCGGCCAGCGCCCGCTCCGCGGACAGTTGCGCGGCACCGCTCCCGTGCACCCGGTTCAGTACGAGCCCGGCCAGCGGCATCCGTTCCGCGGCCAGCCGCTCCACGAAGTACGCCGCCTCGCGCAGGGCGTCCGGCTCGGGCGCCGCGACCACCAGGAAGGCCGTACCGGGAGCCTGCAGCAGTCGGAACGTCGCGTCCGCGCGGGTGCGGAACCCGCCGAACATCGTGTCCATCGCCGCCACGAACGTCTGCACGTCCTTCAGCAGCGACGCCCCCATCAGCTTGCTGAGCGTGCCGGTCATCAGCGACATGCCGACGTTGAGGAACTTCATCCCCGCCCGGCCGCCCACCTTCGCCGGAGCCATCAGCACCCGGATGAACTTCCCGTCCAGGAACGACCCCAGCCGCTTCGGCGCGTCGAGGAAGTCCAGCGCGGACCGGCTCGGCGGGGTGTCCACCACGATCAGGTCCCAGTCGTCGCGGGCCCGCAGCTGCCCCAGCTTCTCCATGGCCATGTACTCCTGCGTGCCCGCGAAACCGGCCGACAGGGACTGGTAGAAGGGGTTGGCCAGGATCGCCTCGGACCGCTCGCGGTCCGCGTGCGCCTCGACGATCTCGTCGAAGGTCCGCTTCATGTCCAGCATCATGGCGTGGAGTTCACCGCCGTCGCCGGCCACGCCCGCGACCCTGCGCGGCGTGTTGTCGAGGGAGTCGATCCCCATCGACTGCGCCAGCCGGCGCGCCGGGTCGATCGTGAGGACGACCACCTTGCGCCCGCGCTCCGCCGCCCGCAGGCCCAGGGCCGCCGCCGTGGTGGTCTTGCCGACGCCGCCCGCGCCGCAGCACACGATGATCCGGGTCGAGGGGTCGTCCAGCAGCCGGTCCACGGCCAGGGCCGACGGGGCGTCCATGCCGGCGCCGCTCGTGCTGGTACCCGTACTGGTGTTGTTGTCTGCCCCCGTCGCGCTCATTCCTCGCCCGCCTGCTTCCGCAGCTCCGAGGCCAGCTCGTACAGCCCGGCCAGATCCATCCCCGCGCCGAGCAGGGGCAGTTCGTACGTCGGCACCTTCAACTCCCGCAGTACGGTGCGCTGCGCGCGCTCCAGCTCCACCCGGCTCGCGTGCTCCGCGGCCTGCGTCAGTAGCGGCTCCACCAGCCGCTCCGCGAGGCCGCCGCGCCGGGAACCGCCCAGCCCCGCCCGCGACAGCGCCCGGGCCACGTCGGCCCGGCGCTCGCCGCCCGCGGCGCGCAGCGCGTCCTCGTCCAGGTGGTGCGGGCGGACCATGTTGACCACGACCCGCCCGAACGGCAGCCCCGCCTCCGCCAGCTCGGCGATCCCGTCGGCGGTCTCCTGGACGGGCATCTCCTCCAGCAGCGTCACCAGATGGACCGCCGTCTCCGGGGACTTGAGCACCTTCATGACGGCCTGCGCCTGGTTGTGGATCGGCCCGAACCGGGCCAGGCCCGCCACCTCGTCGTTGACGTTCAGGAAGCGGGTGATCCGTCCGGTCGGCGGAGCGTCCATGATCACGTGGTCGTAGACGTACCGGCCGGACTTGTCCTTGCGGCGCACCGCCTCGCACGCCTTGCCGGTCAGCAGCACGTCCCGCAGGCCGGGGGCGATGGTCGTGGCGAAGTCGATGGCCCCGAGCTTCTTGAGGGCGCGCCCGGCGGAGCCGAGCTTGTAGAACATCTGCAGGTAGTCCAGCAGCGCCTGCTCCGCGTCGATGGCGAGCGCGAAGACCTCGCCGCCGCCCGAGGCCACGGCGATCTTGCGTTCCTCGTACGGGAGCGCCTGCGTCCCGAAGAGCTGCGCGATGCCCTGCCTGCCCTCGACCTCCACCAGAAGCGTCCGCCTGCCCTCGCGTGCGAGGGCGAGCGCGAGTGCCGCGGCGACCGTGGTCTTCCCGGTTCCGCCCTTGCCGCTGACCACCTGGAGCCTGCTCACAGGGCCTGAGCCTAACCACTCGCCCCTCGGGCCGCGCATGACCCTCCCCCACAGGCGATACGCTCGCCCCCATGACCAAGAAGTTCGAATACGCGACGGTCCCGCTGCTGGTCCACGCGACCAAGCAGATCCTGGACACCTGGGGCGAGGACGGCTGGGAGCTCGTCCAGGTCGTGCCCGGCCCGAACAACCCCGAGCAGCTCGTGGCCTACCTCAAGCGGGAGAAGGCATGAGCGGCGCCGTCGAAGCGAAGCTGGCCGAGCTCGGCCTGACCCTGCCCGAGGTGGCTGCGCCGCTGGCCGCGTACCAGCCGGCGGTCCGGTCGGGCGCGTACGTGTTCACCGCCGGGCAGCTCCCGATGGTCAAGGGCAGCCTGCCGGTCACCGGCAAGGTGGGGGCCGAGGTCTCCGCCGAGCAGGCGAAGGAGCTCGCCGCCGTGTGCGCGTTGAACGCGCTGGCCGCGGTGAAGTCCGTCGCGGGCGACCTGGACAGGATCGCGCGGATCGTCAAGGTCGTGGGCTTCGTCGCCTCGGCGCCCGACTTCACCGCGCAGCCGGGTGTCCTGAACGGCGCCAGCGAGCTGCTCGGTGAGGTCCTCGGCGACAAGGGCGTCCACGCCCGCAGCGCGGTCGGCGTGGCGGTCCTCCCCCTGGACGCCCCGGTCGAGGTCGAACTCCAGGTGGAACTCCTCCCCGACGCCTGATCCGCCGGAGCCGGGTCTCCTGAGGCAGGGCCCGTACCGGGCTCTGCCCGGACCCGCGTCTCAAACGCCGGCGGGGCTGGATGTGCCGGACCCGACGTCGAAGCCCCGCGCGGCGGGACGCGTTCCCGCCCACCGCAGCCCATGCGAGGGGCTCCGCTTTCGGAGCGGGCCCATCTCACCCGCCCTGCCGTCGAAGCGGGAGCCCCTTCCAGCCGCGCCCTGCCGTCGAAGCGGGGGGTGGGCCATTTCAGCCTCGCCGGCGTTTGAGGCGCGGGGTTTGGGGCGGAGCCCCAAGGATCCCGGCTCCGCCGGGCAGGGGGGGGGGGGGGGGCCCGCGCC